>CACYCI010000130.1 GCA_902772845.1 uncultured Ruminococcus sp. | reverse complement strand
TCCCGCTGGACGACATCGAAACAGCCCTTGCCGGCTGTTCCGGTGTCCTACATACGGGTTCGTTGGGAAGTGAACTCGCTCCACCATAACGTTAAAGCCAAACGCGTTGTTTCAGTACAAGGCGCTTGGTTTTTTGCAATGTAGAGGGGCGATTAATATCGGGCCTGTGCTTCATCAGTAAGAATGGGTAGGGTACGTATTTGATCGACGAAATCCGTTTTTACGGCTTGCGGTTCGATCCGTCTGCGGCTCCTTTCATTCATGACGATACTATTTTTAAGTAAAGGCGGGGTCATAATCCGATATGAACAGGATCTTGGTAATCGGATGTCCGGGAAGCGGTAAAAGCGTCTTTTCCCGCAGTCTGAACGAACTGACGGGAATCCCTCTGCATCATCTCGATATGATCCACTGGCGAGCGGACAGAACTTTTATCCCTCGCGAGCAACTTATAGAAGAGCTGAAGAAGATCTTCGCAGCCGATAAATGGATAATCGACGGAAATTACGGGTCTACTATGGAGCTGCGTCTTTCTTATTGCGATACCGTGTTTTTCCTTGACTATCCGACCGAAGTGTGCTATGAAGGGATCATGAAACGCCGTGGTACGGTCCGTCCCGATATGCCGTGGATCGAGCCGGCAGATGAGATCGACGGGGATTTTGTTAAAACCGTTTTGCAGTATAACAGCGTTCAGCGCCCTTTGGTCTTGGAACGGCTCGAAAGATTTTCCGACAGGGAAATACATATTTTCAAAAGCAGAACGGAAGCGTCGGCGTTTCTTGAGACTCTGAAAAAAGCGTAATTGCGGCTGCGCATTTTTATTGCGCCCGAATCTGTCATAAGCGCCGACACTATGAATTTTTACAATATCACGTTGTAAATACAACATACTTTGCCCGCCGGCAACACTATAATATAAACATAAAAATCGATTCGAGGTAAATGGAATGGCAAACAATATCGTTAATAAGAACACTGTGATCGGCGAAATCGTCAACGAACATCCCGAAGCTGCGGAGATCCTTTTGGGGATCGGAATGCATTGCCTCGGCTGCCCGGCCGCACAAGCCGAGACTCTTGAAGAAGCATGCGCGGTCCACGGAGTCGACGCTGAATCTGTCGCGAAGGCGATAAACGAAAAGATTGCGGCACAGGGCTGAACCTACAGGCGCTTGTAAGAGACGGGTTTTTCCGTCTCTTTTCCTTTGTGCGTCAAAGTGCTAAAAACGGCGGTTTCGCAGTTGACTTTTGCGGCATTTCCGTGTATAATGATGTTCGGTGATAAATTTGGATATCCTTATCAAAAACGTTACGGCGCTCGTCCGCACCGGCGCCGGAAAATACGAAACAAAAACAACAGATATTGCAGTAGAATCCGGCAGGATCGTCGATATCCGCTCCGGGATCGATCCGGCGGGAGCAAAGAAAGTCATTGACGGTTCTTTCAAGCTTGCGATACCGGGGCTTATAAACTGTCATACCCACGTTTATATGACTTGCTTACGTTCGCTCGCCGACGACCTTCCGTTTACTGAATGGCTTTTCGACCGCATTATGCCGAACGAAGATAAGATCACGCCGGGGGACGCTTATTATTCTTCGCTTCTCGGCTGTACCGAGATGCTGCGTACCGGCACGACCGCTTTTTTGGAAATGCATATGTTCGAAGGCGCTATCGCCCGCGCCGCTTTGAAAGCGGGGATAAGGTGCGTGCTTTCGCGCGGGCTGACCGGGACTCTGACCGCCGACGGCGGCATGAGGCGGCTTGAGGAAGCGCAGCGCGAAATGCGCGACTTTTCCGGCGAAGAGCTTCTTGGCTTTGCTTTCGGACCTCATGCAATATACACTACCGACGCCGGATATATTAAACATATAGCAGAGCTTGCAAGAAAAAACGACGTTCTTCTTCACATACATCTTTCCGAATCGCTTACGGAAATGAACGACTGTATCAAGAAAAACGGCTGCACGCCGGTAGAATATTTGGATAAGCTCGGCGTTTTTGAAAACCGCGTTATCGCCGCACATTGCGCAAACGTGACCGATAACGATATCCGCATCCTTGCCGACCGCAAAGTGAACGTTGCGCTGAATATACGCAGCAACATGAAGCTCGGCAACGGGATCCCACCGGTCGCAAAGCTTTTTGACGCGGGTATAAATCTTTGCCTCGGCACCGATTCTGCCGCCAGCAATAATTCGCTGGATCTGTTCAATGAGCTTGCCGCTGTATCGCTGATAACAAAAGGTGTTGAACGTTCTTCCGTCAAGATCACGGCAGGGCAGGCGCTCGATATGGCAACATATAACGGAGCGAAAGCGCTTGGATTGGAAAGCGGCGAGCTGGCTGCAGGCAAAAATGCCGATATTGTGCTTATGGATCTTTACGGCCACGCTTTTGTGCCGCGAAACGACCTCGTCTCGTCGCTTGCTTACAGCGCGAACGGCTCCGAGACCGATACTGTTATAGTGAACGGAAAGATCGTTGTCAAAAATTCAAAAATCGTTCTTAAAGGCATGCGTAAACTTGCTGATAGAGTATCCAAAATAACAGAAAAATTCGAGGTAAATGCAAAATGAGTGAAATCAGAGACGTTTCGTTGTGGGAAAGCGGCGCGCAGAAGATAGACTGGGTCCGCCGCAATATGCCGCTGCTTAATTCCATTGAAGAAGATTTTGCAAAAGAAAAGCCATTCACAGGCTTGCGTGTGGCTCTTTCCGTGCATCTGGAAGCGAAGACGGCGTATCTTTGCAAGGTGCTTGCCAGCGGCGGGGCCGAAATGTACGTTACAGGGAGCAATCCGCTTTCCACGCAGGACGACGTGGCAGCGGCGCTGGTCCATGACGGGCTCAACGTTTTCGCGTGGTATGGCGCTACTCAGGAAGAATATGAACGTCATATCGGCTGCGTAATAGGCGCCGGCCCTAACGTGATCATAGACGACGGCGGCGATCTGGTGCACGCTATACATTATACGCGTCCGGATCTCCTTTCGGGCGTTATAGGCGGATGCGAAGAGACTACCACCGGTATAATCCGCCTCAAAGCCATGGACAAAGCCGGCGAGCTCAAGTTTCCGATGATACTCGTCAACAACGCTCAGTGCAAGCATT
Source organism: uncultured Ruminococcus sp. (assembly GCA_902772845.1). GTDB lineage: Bacteria > Bacillota > Clostridia > Oscillospirales > CAG-382 > UBA1206. The sequence goes on along the minus strand of CACYCI010000130.1, from coordinate 18,319 downwards.
TCTTCGATAACCGCTACGGTACGGGCCAGTCTGTCTGGGACGGTATAAACCGCACGACTAATCTTATAGTTGCGGGCAAGACCGTCGTCGTCGCCGGCTACGGCTGGTGCGGAAAAGGCGTTGCCATGCGCGCAAAAGGTCTTGGCGCTTCTGTGATCGTTACAGAGGTGGATCCGGTCAAGGCCATAGAAGCAGTTATGGACGGATTTGCCGTGATGAAAATGGAAGAAGCCGCTAAAGTGGGCGATTTCTTCATCACCGTGACCGGCTGCGCAGGCGTTATATGCGAAAATTCTTTCTATAATATGAAAGAAGGCGCCATACTCTGTAACGCAGGCCATTTCGACGTAGAAGTAGATATGGCGTGGCTCAATGCAAACTGCGTAAGGAAATATGAGGCCCGCAAAAATATACAGGGTTACGTACTCAAGAACGGCAAAACGCTGTTCGTCATCGCCGAAGGCAGACTTGTAAATCTCGCTGCGGGTGACGGACATCCTGCTGAGATAATGGATATGTCTTTTGCGATCCAGGCGCTTTCTGCACGTTATCTTGTAAAAAACAAGGGCAAACTCAGCGGTGCGGTCGAAGTTCCGGGAGAAATAGACGGCATAGTTGCGGCGAAAAAACTGAAATATCTCGGCTGCGAGATCGATACGCTCACTCCGGAACAGAAAGCGTATCTCGAAAGCTGGCAGTAAGGAGTGCGGTATGGAGAGATCAAAGGTATATTTTACGGATTTTACAGCTGAAAGCACGGATCTTCCCACCAAACTCAAGCTGCTTGTCAAAGCGGCGGGGATCGGGCAAATAGACTTTAAGAATAAATTCACCGCGGTCAAGATGCATTTCGGTGAACCGGGCAACGTGGCGTTTTTGCGTCCTAACTACGCAAAGGCGCTTTGTGACGTTGTAAAAGAACTCGGAGGCAAACCGTTTTTGGTGGATTGCAATACACTTTATGCGGGAAGACGGAAAAACGCGCTGGAGCACCTCGATTCGGCGTATGAAAACGGTTTTACGGAACTGACAACGGGCGTCCACGTGATAATAGGTGACGGGCTCAAAGGAACCGACGACGTGGAGGTACCGGTCGAAGGCGGAGAATATGTAAAGTACGCAAAGATCGGCAAAGCGGTAATGGATGCCGACGTGTTTATCGCGCTGAATCATTTCAAGGGCCATGAAGCCGCGGGTTTCGGCGGCGCAATAAAAAACATAGGCATGGGGTGCGGTTCGCGAGGCGGTAAGATGGAAATGCATTCCGACGGCAAACCGGTGGTAGACGCCGAGCGTTGCGTCGGGTGCAGGATTTGCCTGCGCGGGTGCGCACATTCAGCTATAAGCTTCGAAACCGGCAAGGCGTTCATAGATCACGGTAAATGTGTCGGGTGCGGAAGGTGCATAGGGACGTGCAATCATGACGCAATAGCTGCCGGAAGCGGCACAAGGAACGTGACCATGTGCAGGAAAATGGCGGAGTATACAAAAGCGGTGATAAGCGGCAGACCCTGCTTCTACGTGTCGCTCGTTTGCGACGTTTCGCCGTATTGCGATTGCTATTCGCTGAACGATATCCCGATAGTGCCGGATATAGGTATGTTCGCTTCGTATGACCCTGTAGCTCTTGACCAGGCCTGCGCAGATGCGGTGAACGCCGAAACTCCGATAAAAGGCAGCGCGCTGGACAGGGCGAAAAAAATACATCACGATCATTTCAAAAACGTATCGCCCGACACAGAATGGCAGTCCGCGCTCGAGCATGCGGAAAAGATAGGCATAGGAACAAGAAAATACGAACTTGTAAAACTGAATATTAAATAACGGAGGATTGAAATGAAAAGATCACTCGCACTTATTGCGGCGCTCATAATAACAGCGTTCTGCATGGTCACAGTTTTGGCGGAGGCAGAAACATACTATTCCGTTACGTTGGACAGTATACAGAACGAATACAAAACAGGCGAGGAATTCTACGTTAAGGCGTCGCTTGGTGAAATTAAATCGCCTGACGGATTCATCGGAGTGGGTATACAGATCGAATACGATCCCGAAATGATAGAAGCGTTAGAATCTGACAAGGGAACGGCTGTAGAAACTTTCGTACCGGATGAATGGAAAGAAAACGGCGAGATGCTTGAAAACGTAGTTACCGACGCTGAAGGTAAACAGACCGGACGGATATTGCTCAACTATATCGCCCCTGTTCAGGAAGACGGCGGGAAAGCAAGCGCGATCCGCGGAAACGATGAACTTTATGTGATAATAAAATTCAAATCGCTCAAGCCGGGCAAGACGGTAGTCAAGGTCGACGGCGAAAACGGTTATAACGTTTGCACCGGGTACGACGAAAACGGCAGCGCTGTAAGTTACGCCGGAAAGGGAAGTGAGATAGAGTTCACTTTTTCGGGCGAAAACTCGGGTGCGGAAGAAAGCGGCGGGGCGGCGGACGGTGAAAGATCATACACTGTTTATTACGTCATAGTCGGCGCAGCCGTTGTTATTGCGGCAGCCGCCATAATAATAACTAAACTTGTTAAAAAGATATAAACCATAGTTTATCAACAACGCTCCGGCACGGAATGCCGGAGCGTTGTTTTTTTCTTTTTGCCGATCTTACGTTGTGTAAATTGTACAACGAAAAATCGATCGCTTTTTTGGGGTGCAAAACAAGATATTGTTGTCAGTCAAAACGACGGATACAACATCTGCGCCGGTTTACAAGGTTTACATAATAATGTTCACATAATTATTTGTGATAATGCACAATATTTTTGAAAATCGGCAAAAGGTCTTGAAAAATAGCAAAGAATGGTATATTATATATATTATATATTACCGCATAAGTGCTTATCGTTCGTTCGGCGCTGTATCAGGTGACATAATGGTTTCATGTTTGCTTTGTCCCGCTGCGACCGTTATATTTTGCCTTATTTACACATAGTATTTAGCAAAGCTTATTTGCGGAGGTGTTATGTTATGTATGGCAGCGCCTGTAAGGCTATTGTTCCTTATGTTCCCGTAAAGGCAAAACGGTCTTTTTTCAGTTCTATTTTCGATGCGAGGTTTCGTCTTTACGCTTTTTCTTTCTGCTGCTGCGTTTGCGTTTTGTTCGCAGCTTACTCTTTTTGCGGCAGATTCGTCTTTCTGTCCTCTATCATTTTGAACGGCGTCGGTACTTTCTTTTATTCTCATATCAAGTTTGTACTGATTCTGTATGTTGCCGGTTTTACTGTTTTTTCTCCTGTATCTTATCTTGTTGCGATTTTAACGTATTCCTTTTATACCGGCGTTCTTCTTTTCGGCATTCGTTCTTTTATGCCGCGTCTTGCTGCTTGCGTTTTTCTTTTTGTTTCGTTGCTTTATTTTTGTGAAATTTTCTTTTGCTATTACAGTACGAGATATGGGATCCGTCAGATCTTTTCTCCCCGCCGCGTATTTTCGTTTTCTTCCGTTACTCTTGCATATATCTTATTGTCCATGCTTTATTTTGGCTATAATTGTTTCGAAGGTTAATAATGATCAAATATCGGACAAGCGTTGCCGATGCCGTCAGCGATTACATCGACAGCATTTCAAAAACTGATATACCGAATAATACTCTTTCCGCCTACAAGCGCGATCTTTCCAAATTCGTCGATTTTTCCTTTTCTTACGGTATCGACGATATTTCCGTCGTTTCTTCGCAGGCCATAGTTTCTTTTAAGGAATATCTTGCCGACAGCGGGCTTTCTGTTTCTTCTTCCAGCCGTACTCTGTCTGCTCTCAGAAGCTTTTTTGCTTCTCTTGTTGAAAACGGAGTTATTGAAACTAACCCTGCTAAAGCTGTTCATAATGATAAAGTAAAAACGCACGATACTAATATACTTTCTCCCAAAGAGATCGATCTGCTTCTTAATCAGCCGGACAACCGTGAGCCAAAGGGTATGCGCGACAGAGCTATGCTCGAACTTCTTTATGCCACCGGGATCAAAGTTTCCGAACTTATAGATTTAAACGTTGATGACGTCAATTTCCAGATATCTTTTATAAATGTAGGCTCTGGCGGCAAGCAGCGTTATATTCCGCTTTACAAGCTTGCGCTTAAGTCGTTGCAGTCTTATGTTGCTAACGACCGCAAATTGCTCGTTTCTTCTCCTGATCAAAAGGCGCTTTTCGTCAACTGTAACGGCGAACGTATGACGCGCCAGGGTGTTTGGAAGATACTTAAGTTTTACGCCTCGCGCGCAGGTATCAAATCCGATATAACTCCGCATACTATCCGCCATTCTTTTGCTGCTCATCTTTTGCAGAACGGCGCCGATATTCACGATATCCAGGAGATCTTAGGTCATAGCGATATTGCTTCCACTCAGCGCTACGCTCAGTTCCTGAAGGAAAAAGTCAAAGAAAGTTACATCAAATTCCATCCCAGAGCGTAACGAGGTGCCGTATGTTCAAAACAGAAGACAACAACAATAAAAAAGAAGGAAAGCTCTTTTCGTTCTTTTCGCCGTCACGCTCCCGTAATGCCGGACTTACCAAACAGCAGGCGCAGTTTGACGGTAAGTATAATTTTGTCAATTTCTTTAAGTTCCTTAAAAACCATTTCGGCGATCTTACTATTTTGAATCTCATATTCATACTCGCTAATTTTTCGATTATTTTGGTCCTTTTTGCCGTTTCCGGCAACACCAACGTTTCTGTCGATACTCCTGCTTCGCCTTTTTATCAGCATATTTACTCTGCCATGCGTTACGGCAGCGGTGTTCAGACGTCTCTTCTGACTTCGGTTTTCGGTTCTGTGACTCAGCTTTCCGTTCCTACCGTATTCACAAAGATCCTCTATTATTCGGCATTTACTCTGCTTATAACTTTCGGTCTTTCTAATATCGGCATGGCTTACGTTACGCGTGCCATGGTCAGACGCGAGCATACTTTCGTCTGGCATGATTTCTGGTATTCGGTCAAACGCGACTGGAAGCAGGGACTCATTATAGGCGTAATGGATTGCGTGGTAATTTTTCTTGTAGCTTACGCTTTGATGTTCTATTATTCTAATCTTTCCGCAGGCGGCTTCCAACTTACCGTTATGTTTTATCTCGCCGTCTTCTTTGCGTTTTTCTACTTTGTGATGCGTATTTATATATACCTTATGGCGATCACGTTTACGCTGAAGACTTTTAAGATTATAAAAAATGCCGTGATCTTTTCGCTGCTCGGTATCAAACGTAATATCTGCGCCGTGCTCGGTATAGGCGCCGTCGCTTTTGTCGGGTATTATCTTATACTCATGTTTTCCAGCGTTGCAATGATACTGCCGTTTATTTTTACTATAGCGCTAATGTACTTTATCGGCACATATTGCGCATACCCGGTCATTGTCAAATATATGATCGAGCCATACGAAAAGGAACATCCGAAGCCGGAAGAGACTGTTCCTGAAGAAGAAAGAGTATTTATTGACCGCGGTTGATCGCTTTTTCGCGCGCATATTCGTTATGCGCGCGTCTTTTTGTATTTTACTATTGATTTTTTTTGTTTTGTGGCGTATAATAAAACAACTATCTAAGGAGTTTTTCGTTTTTTACGAATGATACTGTTATATGACTGATCGTATAGACGGACAATTGTTTATTCAGCTCGCTTCGCAGGGAAGTGCCAACTTAAAGGCCAATGTCAAGACTGTGAACGAACTGAATGTTTTTCCGATACCGGACGGTGATACCGGAACTAACATGACTATGACTTTAGAGCAGGCGGCAATCGCCGTGAAATGCGATCAAAATTCCATTTCCGCCGTTTCGCGCGCGCTGGCTCATAAAATGCTTTATACCGCAAGAGGGAATTCCGGCGTTATTCTTTCACAGTTTTTCAGAGGGCTGGCTTCCGGTCTGGAAGGGCTCGATACCGCCGGCGTTCAGCAGTTTTCTTATGCGCTTGTTAAAGCTTCCGAAGCTGCGTATTCCGCAGTGAACGCCCCTGTTGAAGGGACTATCCTTACTGTTGCGCGCGAGATCGCCGAATATGCTTTAAGTCGTTCGGGCGAATGCAGTTCATTTGAAGACCTTCTGGAGCTTATCCTTAAAAAAGCCCACGAAAGTCTTATAAAGACTCCCGAACTTTTACCCGTGCTCAAAGCTGCCGGCGTTGTCGATTCCGGCGGAGCAGGTCTTTTCTATATTTTTGAAGGCATGCAGAAGTACCTGCTTGGCAGACCCATAGAGATTTCCGAAGAGTTTGCCGCTCCTTCATCTGCCGTTGCTGCAAATTTTGACGAAAACAGCGAGCTTGTGTTCGGTTACTGTACCGAATTTGTGCTTCAGCTGCTCAATTCAAAGCCGCGCAGACACGAGTTCGATCTTGAAAAGGCGCGCGAATACCTTTCCGGGTTCGGCGACAGTATAGATATGTTTTCAGAAGGCACCGCCGTAAAGATCCATATCCATACAAAGACCCCTGCTCCCGTTATAGAGTATTTACAGCAATTCGGCGAATTCGTCACTTTCAAAATGGAAAATATGACTGTCCAGCATACGCAAACTCATATCGCCAACAATTTTTCCGGCGAATATGTTTCCAATATGCCTGCGCATAAAAAATACGCTTTTGTGGCGGTCGTCCTTGGCGACGGTATGGAAAATCTTTACGTTTCCGCCGGCGTCGACCAGATAGTCCGCGGCGGGCAGACCATGAATCCTTCCGCGATGGATTTTGTCAAAGTTTTCGATAAGATCAATGCCGACCATATTATCGTGCTCCCCAATAACAGCAACGTCATCATGGCTGCGGTCCAGGCGGCTGAATGCTACGAAAGGTCCGACGTACGCGTGCTGCGTACGACCTCGATGTGTCAGGGCTATTCTGCTTTGGTGCTTGCGGACCCCAACGCGCCCGATATAGATACGCAGCTTTCGATCATGCAGGAATCTGCGAAACAAGTCGTTTCGGCGGAAGTGACGCAAGCGATCAGAGATTCGGATATCGACGGCGTGAAAATAGAAAAAGGCGATTATATCGCCATTTGCGAGCACCGTATCGTCGCATCCGAAAAGACGCCCGACAAAGCCGCTGAAACGCTGATAGATAAAGTCCTTGCCGAAACGGGTAAGGACGTAGTCACGGTATTCTACGGCAAAAAAGCTTCTGTCAACGCCTATACCAAACTAAGCGACTATATGCACGCCAATCATCACTCCGTTGATTTCGGCATAGTATACGGCGGCCAGGAAACTTACGAATATATAATTTCTTTGGAATGATCTGCCAAACGACACCCTTCTGCGCTCATTGCCGCAGAAGGGTTTTTGTTATAATGGAATTGACAAAAAGAGATAAAACGTGTATAATGTATCTGAAAAATAATTATATGGATCTTTCGGTGAAAACGCTATGAAATATCCTTTGTCCGACAGCATTATCCGTAAGCGCGCCGGCGAAACTGACGCTTCTTTCCGCGAACGCGGAGGCCGTACTGCCAGCGTTGTCGGAATGCTCGCAAACCTGTTGCTTTCCTGCGCAAAGATCGCCGCCGGTATTATTGCCGGCAGTATCGCAATAGTGGGCGACGCAGTCAACAACATTTCCGATATTTTATCTTACGTGATATCATATATCAGCTTTCGCGTCTCGGCGCGTCCTGCCGACCGTGAGCATCCGTACGGCCACGCAAGGTTCGAATACATCGCGTCGCTTTTTGTTTCGTTCATACTCATTATGGTGGCTTACAGACTCGGCGCATCGTCTGTCGCGCTCATCGGCAGCGGCGAAAGGGTCGTGTATCCGGTAGTTGCAATTGCTTTTCTCGCCGTCTCCGTGCTGATCAAGCTTTGGATGTTCGTCTTTTACAGGCGGATTTCAAAACGTTTCGATTCTACCGTTCTGCGCGCCAGCGCAGCTGATTGCATAGCCGATGTGCTTTCCACGTCTATTATACTTATATCGATAGCGTTCAGCGCGTTGTTCGGTCTTAACACAGACGGGTGGATGGGGCTGATCGTCGCGGCGTTCATTCTGTATTCCGCTTATACGATAATACGCGAAGCAATGGACCGTATACTCGGGTCCCCGGAAAGCTCAACAGAAAAAGAAGCCATTGCGGCGGCGGCTATGTCTTTCGACGGTGTAAAAGGCGTCCATGACATACTCGTTCACAACTACGGTACCGGCGTGCGTTTCTGTACGCTGCATGCCGAAGTCGAAAACGTATACGATATCCGCACCGGTCACGAAATTGCCGATGCGATAGAACGGGAGATACATTCAAGGTTCGGCATGGAATGCACTGTGCATATAGATCCCATAGAGCAGGACACGGCAGAATACGAAATTGCCGTGGCAGCTGTGGACGAGGTGAGGTCAGGTATGCTTGCAGACGCCACGGTCCACGACCTGCGGCTGGTGCGTTCCAACGGCGGAATAAAGCTTATGTTCGACGTCGCTGTCCCGTATGAGGCGAAAATGTCGGATGCAGAGATCAAAGACGAATTTATCAAACGGTTACGCGATCATCCCGAAAAATATGAAGCGGTGATCACTGTTGACAGACAATAAAGGAAGGGAAGAGGTATGAACGGATTAAAAGAGTTTTTCACAACTAATTCCAAGCAGTTCAGAAAATTCTGGGTGAATCAGATCGCGATGTCATTGCTTGGCGTCATGGTCACGCTTCCTATGCTCACGCTCGAAAAGAATCACCCCGAAATAGGCGCTTGGCCCGAGCTTTTGGCGGCAGTGTTCTGCGGCGGTATGTTCTGCTTTCTTATTTATGACGTTACGTATGCGCTCGGCGCAAAGGATTTTATCCGCGTTACGCACCAGAATGCTGAACCCGATCCTCTTAAGGCGGTCAAGATATGTGTTATCGCGTATTCGCCTACCATACTCGTCACCTTGTGTGCGGTCATTTTCAGATCATTTGACCTTGCCGACGCTTACGGAGTCGCAAGCATAATAATGAATATGGTGATCCACGCCATGTATTCAGGATTGTTTTTCTATCTGCCGGATACTGTGAATGTTTTAGCTTTTCCCGTTGGGATACTCGTCACGCTGCTTTTCGGATGGCTTGGGTATTTCATGTCCACGCACGACAAATCGCTCAGAGGCGTTTTCGGGATAAAGACAAAGCCGTACAGAGAATAATTTTCAGCCGCGCCGAATATGATTTTCCGTAACATCAAGAATTTGTCATTGAGGTATTTGCAGATGGACGGAAATAAAAAGGCGAAGCTTTGCGTTATACTGTTTTTTGCCGCTGTAATACTGCTTTGCGTGTTTTTCTGCTTTGCGGCGCTGGTGACTTCGGTCGGTTACCGGCAATCGCTCGCTGCCGGGTTTGCCGTGCGCGAAGCAATGGCTGAAGAGTTCGGCGGTCACACTTTTGTCATAGACCCCGGCCACGGAGGCGAAGACCCGGGCTGCGTTTCCGGTAAGCACATAGAAAAAACGATCAACCTTTCAGTATCGCTGTATCTTGCGGATTTTTTGTCGCTCTGCGATCACGGCGTCGTATTGACACGGACTGACGACCGCCTTCTGTATTATGAAGGGCAGGAAAGCCGTAAAAAGTTTTACGATCTGCGCAATCGTCTGGATATTGCCGAAAATTCGCCCGGCGGCGTTTACGTCGGCGTGCACGTGAACAAGTTCCCGGTTTCAAAATACCGCGGGCTTCAGACGTTTTATTCCGATAATACTTCGGCAAGCGAATCGCTTGCCGCATATATTCAGGAAAGCTCGCGCCTTTTGGATCCGCAGAACGAACGCGGGATCAAGCCCGACGGCGACACTATTTTTATCCTCGAAAAGATCCGCGTTCCTGCGGTTTTGGTGGAATGCGGTTTTATTTCCAATAATGAAGAAGCTGAAAAGCTGGAAGACAAAAATTACCAAAAGCGCCTTGCGTTTGCAGTTTTCTGCGGTATAATGCGCTGGCTTGGAGGAGAAAATGAAAACTAATTACGTTTGCTCGAACTGCGGTGCTACCTTTGCAAAATGGTTCGGCAGATGTCCCGATTGCGGCGAATGGAATACTTTTGAAGAATGCGCGGCGGAAGAGCCGGTAAATAAAAAAAGCGTTAAAAAGCCGCGCGCAAAGCTGGAGCCGGAACAGTCAAAAGTCAGGCGGCTGAGCCAGATATCGCAGCCGAATAAGATGCGTTATCTTACGGGAATGAACGAATTCGACCGCGTGCTCGGCGGCGGGCTTGTCAAGGGTTCGGTGGTCCTGCTCGCAGGAGAACCGGGAATAGGGAAATCGACCCTTCTTTTGCAAATATGCGCATTTTTAGGACAAAACAATCGGATTTTGTATATAAGCGGCGAAGAATCCGCCCCGCAGCTAAAACTCAGAGCGCAGCGTTTGGGCGTTGATACCGATAATCTGCTCGTTCTTTCCGAAACGGAGATCGGCAAAATAATACCCGAGATAGACGCAAACCAGCCGGACGTTGTGTTTGTGGATTCCATACAGACTATATACGACGAGGAACTCAATCCGCCTCCCGGAAGCGTCACGCAGGTGAAGGCGGCGGCGCTCGCTTTTATAGATTCGGCTAAATCCAACGATATTTCGGTCATACTTGTAGGCCATGTCAACAAAGACGGCGGTATAGCCGGTCCTAAAGTGCTGGAACACATGGTCGACGCCGTCTTATATTTCGAAGGCGACCGCAAGCATACATACAGGATAATCCGCAGCGCAAAGAACAGATTCGGTTCTACAAACGAGATAGGCGTTTTCGAAATGGGAGACGACGGCCTTAACGAAGTGCCGAACCCTTCGGAGATGCTAATGTCTCAGCGTCCGAGCAACGTGAGCGGAAGCTGCGCCGTATGCGTAATGGAAGGCACGCGTCCGATAATTGCTGAGATACAGGCGCTTGTCACGCAGACAGTTTTTCCTGCTCCGCGGCGTCTTACCACGGGTTTGGATTATAACCGCATAAATCTTATACTCGCCGTGCTCGAAAAGCGTCTCGGCCTGCGGTTCGGGACCAACGACGTATACGTCAACGTTGCGGGCGGGCTCGAACTAAAAGAGCCGTCGTGCGATCTTTCTGTTGCTATGGCGCTTATTTCTTCGCTGAAGGACATTGAAGTGCCGAAAGAAATGATCTGTTTCGGCGAGATCGGACTCGCAGGAGAGTGCCGCAGCGTTATTTCCGCAGATCTGCGCTTGAATGAAGCCGTACGCCTTGGGTTCACAAAAATAATCATGCCCGCAAGCGCTGTAAGCAGATTAAAAAAGAAATACACCGGCGTGGAGATTATTCCTGTGCGTTCTGTGTATGAAGTGCTCAAAGCGATCAGCAGGGAATAGCAAAATGAGCCCTAACCTTCCCGAAAAAACAGTAAATAAGGCGTTCGTATCGCAAATAATGCCTGCGGAAGTGCAAAAAGAACTGAACGTTCTCGGCGTGGAATGCGTTTTTCCCAAACCTGCGGTAAACATAAGGAACGAGCTGCGATTTCATCCGGATATATTGATGTGCAACGTAGACGACGGTATCTGGTACGCAGAAAAGTCGAACGAACAAACGTTCGATTTTGGGGAATTGAAACATTTGAAAAATGATCTTGGCGAAAAGTATCCGGAAGACTGTTTGCTGAATCACGCTGTCGCCGGGGGGACGGTGATCTGCGGGAAGCATGCAGACGTGAGCTTGTTCGGCGCAAAATCCGTAATAACGGTCAACCAGGGCTACGCAAAATGTTCTACCGTGGTCGTCGCCGAGGACGCGTTTATAACGTCTGACAGCGGTATCTGCAAAGCGCTCAGAGCAAGACATTTAGACGTGCTTCAGGTGTCTGACGATATGATAGGACTTAACGGTTACGATCACGGATTTATCGGAGGATGTGCAGGTAAGGTATCGAAAACGCTGTTGGTTTTTACAGGCAGGATCGAATCGCACCCGGAGTACGCCGCAATAAAAAACTTTTGCGGTAACCGCGGCGTAGACATTTATTCGCTGGGAAATAATTTTCTGTACGATCTTGGCGGTGTATTGCCGATTTGCTGAATATTTCAATATCTTATAAGATCGGCTTAAATACCGGTGTATTTTCGTCCGGAAGCCGAGTTATAGCATATTCAGGCGTTTTTTGGCGTTTTCCACTACCCTCATTTGCAGAAAATTTCTATTTTCTATAATTAGATATAAAATTTTTCCGGGGCGGGAATTCTTTCCTGCCCCGGACGTTTTTACGGCTCTTGGGCTTTAATATGCTTTTTCTTCGCCGTCGATAGTAAATGATGTGACGTATTTTGTGCTTTTGTCAAAATAATCGTGCGTGATTTTTTCATCGCCGACTGTGAAATTTTCTATTGTTATGCTTTCTATGGGTTTATCTTTCGCTCCGTAAATATAGCATTTGGTTTTTGGAAGTTCTTTTGCTGAAATATTCTTTATAATAATGCTTTTTATAGCGTCTCCGAGCTTCTCACCGTAATCGCTTGAATACCGGAAATTCAGGAATCTTCCGTTTGTCATTCTTTCTATTCTTATATCTTCCCATCTGATATTATCGAATATTGCGCTGTCGGAACAAGTCATAGACATTACCCCGCGGTAAAAATCACTTTCCTCGTTCGATTCCAGCACGTCTATATTCTTAAATGTTATATTGGCAAACTTATTCTGATAATTTGCGGTTTTTGATTCCGGACCTATCAGCATATTATGTGCGCAATCCGCCCATAAAACGCAGTTTTGCATGGTAACGTTAACGCAATCGCTGTCGTTCCCCGCCTTCAGAGAGATATTGTCGTCATAGTTTCGCACAAATGCGCCGTCTATAAGAACGCCGTCGCAGCTGACTATATCAAAACCGTCGCTGTTGAAATTGTAACATATCTGCTTTATATCAGTTAATTCTGCGTTATTGCAGCGATCGAGCATAACCGTCCATGAAGCCGCGTCGCGTATGATTATACCGTCGATACTGATATCATCGCAGCCCGTCAATACAATTTCTTTTTTCCTTTCGCTTCCTATTTTGTGGGGTATTTTTGAACCGTCGAGTATGCCGTGACCGAAAATACGGATGCCGTCTGCGTTATCGGCGACGATGTGACCGTAAACGACCGCACCGCCCGCGATATAAATAGTTTGGCCTTTTGTGATCCTGATCTCGCCGGCATTGTGCACGCCTGGCCCGTAATATCTGCCTCTGAACGCCCCCCTTTCGGGAGCGTCTTTGTCGTATTCATTTGCGAAAACGAAAAGATTATGGTAGATATCACCGTCGAATTCTATAGAAAGCTTTACCGGCTTTGTAAGAATTACGGAAAGCGTTCCGTTTTCATAGCTGCTCTCGACGCCTGCGCTTTCCGGAAGTACTTTCGCGGTGGATTTATCTTCCTTTGGCTGTATGGAAAGATATACTGGTGATGAAAAGTCATAGTCAAAATAGCAGAATGACATATTTTCCGTAATTACGCTTTTAAGTTCTTCTCTTCCGACAGCAACTTTTGCGGTATAGCATTCCACGACTTTTTCTGATAAATCTTTATCGGTGTGCAGCGTTACAAAGTAATCGCCGCTTTTTTCTTCGCCTTCCGGTATCGGATAAATGATCGGCGACGTCATTCCCTGCTCCTCCTCGCTTGATTCTTCGACCGGCGTTTCGCTGACAGGAGTTTCGCTGACAGGAGTTTCTTCGGAAAAGCTTTCGCTCTGCGTTTCGCTTACAACGTCAGAGTTATTAGCTTTACATGCGGAAAACAACGGTATGAAGACTGATATTAATGTAAAAACAAGAGCAAATAATAAATAATATGTACGTTTTTTCATATTGCGGCCTCCTTATATGTTATGTTATCGTTATGTAGAAGAAACTCCCGAAAGTAAAACAGTATCAGCGCGTAACAGCCAGACAGTCTATAATGAACTGTATTTGCTTTACAAGCTTGTTTTTAAGCTGTTCGTCGGATATTTTCTGCGCGATACCGAGAAGCTCGTTCATCTGAGCTGACGCGTTCTTCAAATATTCGGCGCGCCCGGCTTTATCTGCCGCTTTGAAATCGAACGCTTTAGCGTCTGCGGATATTGCTTTGCATTTTTCCTCTAACTGTTCAAGCAGTTCTTTTTCCGAACTCTTTTGCACTTTGTAGAGCGTGTTGCTGTTTTCTATAAAGCGTTCGCAATAAGCGTATACTGCTTGGCTGCCGGAATCGCATCTTGCAGCAGGCCTTGACCAGATACTTTCTTTAAGAGCGTCGAAATAGTTCTGCTCGTGATGTATCAGGCTTCCCCATGAAAACAGATTCGATCCGTTACACTGTTTTGCAGCTATATCGACTTGACCCACAAGGATATAGTCCGGCGAGCTTTCAAAGGCGCTGAGCCCTATGGTGTAGAAGCATTTCCCTTTTGTATACTTGCTGAAAGTGGTTATTGCTTTGGCCGGCGATTCGAGGTTGCTGAAGTAGCTCATTGAAAATACTTCATCTATCAAACCTTTATCAACCCAGTCGACAAAGTTCTGGCAGATGTCTGTCCTTGTATTCGGGTAGTTAGAACCGACTGCGCACGATATGGAAAGGTTCGGTTTGGTTTCCTGAACGAGGTCGTATACGACTTTTACCCAGTCGTTTATTATACCTTCGCGGAAACGGCACCACTTGATCCAATCCGCGGAGTTTTTGACTAGCTTGCGCGGATCTGTCTGTATGCCTGTTTCTTCGCGGAAGGCGGCAATTATATCGGCGTTGTATCCGAAGTCCCCGCCGTCATCAGCTGCGCCCGGAAATCTTATATAGTCGAGATTTATACCGTCGATATCATATTTTGTTATCATTTCTCGGTAGATCCCGAGAACGATATCGCGCGAACGCTGATCGAGCGGATCGAGGAATACGAACGGGCCGTACATGGTAGTCTGATAATCTTTGCCTGTATTGTCGAGCAGATGATATTCTTTGGTCGCGTCTACAAGAACGCCGCTGCCGCCGATAAAGAAGTTCTCTACCCAGCAATGGATCTCGATCCCGTATTCGTGACCGATACGGCAGAATCCTTCTAAAACGTCGTAATCACCGTGATTCGGCACGTGCTTTATAAGCGGGTTTTCCGAATATCCTATAAAATTACCGTTGTACCAGGTCTCTATATAAACGGCGTTCACGTTCATCTGCGCCATAAGTTCGCAGGTCGTGCGGACTTCGTCGTCGCTCTTTTCGTTACTGCGGTACCACACTGCGCGGTTTTCCACAGGCGCGGATTCGTACAGCGAAAAGCGCAGCGATTCGCACATTGATATTATAGTCCTGGAAGATTCTATCAGTTTTTCGGGAGAACCGGAAAGATCCTGAGACTTGCAGTTGTCATACGCGCTGCTGACAACGTCTATCTTGGGCTTCAAAGAAGCATAATCTATACATACGAGGTCTTTCATAGAGTTATCGTATGTATTTATAAGATCGTTGTACCGGTATTCTGCGTCGTGGAAAAGCGATTCAGGAGTCGCCTGCACGACTACGTTATTCCTGGTTTTGTCAAGCGTGACTTTTGCGGCGTATGAATACGCTTTTTCGAGCGTTTGGATATTCGCGCCGTGTGCTGAAACTACGAACCCGCCGCGAGGGATCTGCATATTTCCGGCGTACGAGCTGCCTATTATCTTGCCGTTCTCGTCTACCGCAAATTCGTACCCGTATACGTTGGTGTTAGTCGTCTTACCGTACTGATCGTTATAGATCACGATAAAATCTGCCTGACGCGTCGCGTTAGTCGCGTTATAATGGAAGGTAGAATAAGAGTACATATTTCCTCCGACCGAAACAAGCGCGGGATCGCCTTCCGAAGAACGGTTGGCTGCGCTTGCATAGTTCTTGTTCCCTTTTTTGACAGAAAGCACGTATCCGTCTGACGGTATGGCGGAATTGCCGTTCTTGGAAACTGCGGTTATCTCGCCGTTGCGGACGGTTATTTCAGCGCAGTCGGTATTTCCGGTCGAGTCGCCGTAAAGCGGAGTGTAAAGCACGCAAGGATACGAAGCGGAAAGCGGGATGTTGACTGCGTTCAGTTCGTAAACGTTGCTTTTTACCCTGACGAACATACCCGGCAAGTCGGATCTTGAGATAAGCAGGTCTTTTACGGTATCGCCGCATCCAATGTTTTCGCAAAGCGAAACGCTTTTGCCGGCGAACGTCACTACATAGCCGTCTGAAGAAGGTATTGCCACATTTTCGCGTT
This sequence comes from uncultured Ruminococcus sp., assembly GCA_902772845.1. Classification (GTDB taxonomy): domain Bacteria; phylum Bacillota; class Clostridia; order Oscillospirales; family CAG-382; genus UBA1206. The sequence goes on along the minus strand of CACYCI010000130.1, from coordinate 2,138 downwards.
TTTCGGAAACATACGCAACTTTGTCGCCGCGAACCACTACGTTTATAAAATCGCCGTTTACAGACGTCACGGAGGCGCTTCCGCTTATATCGTAAAGATAAACTCCGTTATCGGCCGTGATCGGATTGACGTTATGACGCGGTATGACGATATAGTCGCCGCGGCCAAAAGCAACGGCAGGCGAATCGCATATATCGTTAAGCAGTTCTTCTGAACTGAGCCGGAGTTCGCCGGACGCAAAGAATTCCTTTGCATAAGCAGCGTTGTATTCGCCGGTAAACAAAATCGAACGTTCAGACGAGACGTTTCCGCCTGCGGGAACTAACGAAAATATTTTATAATATCCGGCTGAGGGCGCGCTGAGTTCCACTGCTGCTGAATCCTGCGGAACGGTATAGCCCTTATCGCAAAAATATATCTTCCCTGCTTCAAAGCTGCCGCTTTTCGGGTAAGTCATATTGACTCTTCTCGCGTTGTTGCGGTCTTCGGGAATTACAGAAGCGAGATCAAGTAGCTCGAATTCAGGCATATCCCAGCCGGAAACCGACACATCAGCCATACTGTTGCCTTTGAAACCTTCCGGGATAAGCGAACTTGCCACGGAAAGCACAAAACCGTTGACAGGAATGGCGGCTTTTACGCCGCTATCGGCGTTTTCAACGTACGAAAGGATCGAATAAGACGGTCTTCCGTATTTGTAGACGAGCTTGACGGTGATCAGCGCACGCGCGGGATCCGCACCGTGAGCGTACAGTTCGTAACCGCCGTCTGTTCTGAAATTACGGTCGAACAGTAAAACTTCGGCTTCGGGATGTGAGGCGTCATTCAAAAATGCGGCGGAAAACACGGTCCCGTCTATTTCAACGCGTATCTTCCCTTCTTCGGATGTATCTTCGCTTTGTTCGGCTGCGGAAGACAGATCTTCAGCACCGGACGAAGCTCCGGACTGCCCTTTCGAGCAGCCGGAGAACGCACCTATAACAAATGCGGATACCAAAAGGAATACGATAAGCTTTATCTTTGCCTTATTCATGTTCTCTTTTGGATTTTCTGACCTTGTATATGACGAACAAGGCGACGAGTACAACGACGAATGCGCCGCTTATCCAGTAAAGGATGCCGGAATCGGAGCCTTCGGTAGATGTGATCTTGAGTTCCGACCAAAGCGAAGTCATTTTGCTGAGCGCTTCGGTAGAGAGACGGTGGAAATAATAATCGTCGGTGTCCACGCCGGGATAAAGCTTTTCGAGATCGGGATAAAGGATATCCATAGCGTCGTCGTGGAGGTCAGCGAGGAATTCAAGGTATTCTTCGTTTTCGAGAACGGCCTTATTGGGGCAGCGGTAGCAAATCTTTTCTGCGTTGCAAACGGCAACGTTGGGGTCGCAAAGGAAGTTGATGTAAAGCTCCGCGGCTTCTTTGTGTTCAGCGGAGGTGGGGATGCATATTGCGTCAACGAAAATGTTCGTGCCTTCTTTAGGATACACAAACGCGAGCTTGTCGTTGTTTTCGTACATGCTCAGATAATCGCCTGCGTAATAAGCGGAAACCGCTGCGGCGCCGCTTTCCATTTTGTTGTAGATCTCATCCATTACATACGCTTTAACAAGGGGCTTCTGCTTGAGGAGCTCGTCTTTGGCTTTGGTGAGTTCGTCGGGATCTTCGGTATTGACGCTGATCCCGAGTTTGAACTGAGCTATGCCGAAAGCGTCGCGCGGGTTGTTGATCATAAGGATCTGGTCATCGAGCTTTTCATCCCAAAGGATGTCCCAGGAGTCGGGTTCGTAGTCGACAAGTTCAGTATTGTAGATAATGCCTACCATACCGCAATTATAAGCTACGGAATACTCGTTGTTTTTATCGAAATAAAGGCCTTTGAATTCGTCTTCGATATATTTGAAGTTGGGTATATTGTCAAAATTGAGCTTTTGGACCATTCCTTCATCTATAAGCTGCTGGATCATGTAATCCGAAGGAATGATGATATCGTATGCGCTGGCTCCGCTTTTGAGCTTTGAATACATATCTTCGTTGGTGGAAAAGTTGGTGTAGTTGACTTTTATGCCGGTGAGTTTGGTGAACTCGTAGTTGACGTCTACCGAATCTTCGGTGCCGTCGGAAATGTATTCGCCCCAGTT
>CACYCI010000129.1 GCA_902772845.1 uncultured Ruminococcus sp. | reverse complement strand
TTCGCGCATGGCGGAAGACGAAGGCGCCGAATGCGTACTCGTCACCGGCGACCGCGACAGTTTTCAGCTGGTGAGCGAACTCACCACAGTGCGGCTCGCCGCGAACAACGAGACAAAGCTCATCACCCCGCAGGCGATAAAAGAGCTCTACGGCGTAGAGCCGAAACAGCTCATAGACGTAAAATCCATAATGGGCGACGCTTCTGACAACATAAAAGGAGTGCCCGGAATAGGAGAAAAAGGAGCTCTTTCGCTTATTGCGCAATACGGCTCGCTCGACGGAGTTTACGAGCATTTGGACGAGATAAAAGGAGCCGCCAGAGCAAAGCTGGAATCGGGCAAAGAGAGCGCGTACGAATCACGCTTTCTCGCCAGGATCGTGACCGACGCGCCGATATCATCCGACGCGGACGATTATCTTCTGCGCGAGCGCGACGACGACGCGCTGTACGACATTTTCACCGAGCTGGAATTCAGCAACCTCATAACCGGGATGTCGCTCAAAAAGAGCGCCGTCAGCGCCGCTGAATGCGAATGTACTGCCGTATCGGCAAAGTCGCTGCTTTCGCTTGCGGAAGAAAAAATCTACGCCGACATAGACGGCGAAACACTGTATGTGCTTAGCGGAGGAAAGCTCTATTCTTCGCCGCTTTGCAAAGAAAGCGCGGCGCTTTTCGGCACGGGAAGGCACGCGGTGTTCTGGTCGGCAAAAGAAATAATACGTCTTTTCCTGAAAAACGGCTGGGATATCGACTGCGCATTCGACGATATCTCGCTTATGGCTTATATAGTTTCCCCGGCAGAAAACGGGCTTACGCCCGAAAAAGCGGTACTGAACTATCTTGGGATAAACGAATACGGCTCGCTTTGCGCTCTGCTTCCGCGGTTGGAAAACGAACTGCTGCCTCTGCTCGAAAGCATGAACGGAATGCCGCTTTACCGCGATATAGAGCTGCCGCTGGCAAAAATGCTCGCCCGCACCGAGCATTACGGGTTCGGGGTGGACACCGCCGGCCTGAAAGATTACGGCAAAACGCTCGAAAAGCAAATGAAAGAAGCCGAGCAAGCCATATATTCCGCCGTGGGTCACGAATTCAATATAAATTCCCCCAAGCAGCTCGGCGCGGTGCTTTTTGAAGAGCTGGGACTGCCGCATTACAAAAAGACGCAAAGCGGCTATTCCACGTCAGCCGAAGTGCTGGAAATGCTTTCGCCCTACCATATAGTGCCGGATCTGGTGCTGCTTTACCGTAAAAAAGCAAAACTCAAGTCCACATACTGCGACGGCCTGCTTGCCGCCGTATCGCAGGACGGAAGAGTCCACACGACGTTCCGCCAGACGCTCACAAAGACAGGCCGGCTTTCATCCATAGAGCCCAACCTGCAAAACATCCCCGTGCGCACGCCCGAAGGGCGCGAGCTGAGAAAGTTTTTCATAGCAAAAGAAGGATCGGTGCTGATAGACGCCGACTATTCGCAGATAGAACTGCGAGTAATGGCGCACGTTTCGGGCGACGCCGCAATGATAAACGCTTTCCGCGAAGGCAAAGACATTCATACTTCCACCGCCGCAAAGGTGTTCCGCGTTGCGGAAGACAAAGTGACTTCAGAGCAGCGCAAGCAGGCGAAAGCCGTCAATTTCGGGATAATATACGGAATAAGCGACTATTCGCTGGGCCAGGATGTAGGAATGACAAAAAAGCAGGCGGGCGAATATATAAAAAATTATTTAGACACCTACCCTGATATCCGCGATTATCTGGAGCGTGTTAAGGCGCAGGCGAAAGCAGACGGCTACGTTACGACCATGTTCGGCAGGCGCCGCTATATTCCCGAGCTGAAATCGTCTAAAAAGACGCTGGTCGCTTTTGGGGAACGCGTGGCCATGAACACCCCCATACAGGGGAGCGCCGCGGATATAATAAAGATCGCCATGATAAAAGCCGAAAGGGCGCTTGATGAAGCAAAGCTCGACGCACGCATCATAATGCAGGTACACGACGAGCTCATTGTGGAATGTTCGGAAAAAGACGCGCCGCGCGCACAGGCGATGCTGAAGGAATGCATGGAAACCGCAGTCCGGCTCGACGTCCCGCTCATAGCGGACGCCGGTTCGGGCAAAACGTGGTATGACGCAAAAGAATGATCTATCCCTGCGGCGAACGATCGCTGCTTAGGGAAAATATACGAATGAAAAAACAACTGAACTGAAAAGGAGAGCAAGGCCTTGAAATTCAAAGATCTTAAAGGCAGAAAAGCGCGGATGCTGCTTGTTTACCCCGATTATACCGACAGATCGGTCGCGGGGAGCGGCGGCGGCAACTATTCCGAAGGGCTGGCTTCGATATCCGCCGTATTGAAAGAAGGCGGCCACGAATGCAAGCTGTATCACCTTAAACATTATCACGACGAAAAAGAATACAAGGAAGGCCTGGCGGCAATGGGCGAGTTCGACGTTATCGGATTTTCCATACGCACCACCGCTTTCCCCGATTCTCAAAAATATATCAAATGGACCAAAGAAGTCTGCCCCGATTCGTTCATAATATGCGGATCGTATCACGCCACGCTGGTACCCGAAGAGGTGCTTGCCGCCGAAGGCGTCGACTGCGTATGCATAGGCGACGGCGAATACGCCGAGCTTGAGCTTTTGGACAAGATGACCGCGGGCGAAGATTATTCCGGTGTGGAATCGCTTTGGTTCAAGGATGAAGACGGCTCGTTCATAAAGAACCCCGTCCGCCCGCTTTTTGCCGACCTCGACCGCATCCCCATACCGGATTTCGATCTGTTCGACTACGCGAATCTGGAATCCATGAAAGTCGACACGGCCATAGTCGTAGTCAGCCGCGGCTGTTTCTACAACTGCACATATTGCGGCAACGGCAACTTCCGCAAGGTCTACCCCAACAAAAAGATCTACGCGCGTTTCCGTTCGCCCGAAAACGCCATACTCTACCTCAAGACCCTGTTGGGCAAATATCCGCAGATAAAATTCATCAATTTCCGCGACGCCATTTTCAACATGTTCCCCGACTGGTTCGACACATTCATAGAGATGTATAAAAAAGAGATACATCTTCCGTGCACCGGCAACATCCGTTTCGACATCCTCACCGAAGACACGGTGCGAAAGATGAAAGAGGCGGGCTTCTACACAATAGACATGGGGCTCGAATCCGGCGACCAGGAAATGCGATTCAAGTATCTTAAGCGCTACCAGACCGACGAGATGATAATAAACTGCTCCAACTGGTTCCACAAATACGGCATAGCCCAGCTGACCTATAACATTATCGGTCTGCCGTTCGAAGATATCCACAAGGCGCTCAAGACGATAAAGCTGAACGCACGCATAAAATCCGACCGCGTCATACCCAACATCTTCTATCCGTACCCCGGCACCGTGCTTTACGATATTTCCAAAGAGGCGGGGTTCATACCCGACGATCTGGACGCAAAGCGCCGCGTTCCGCTGGTACAGCCGCAGTTCCCCGAAGTGCAGGTGCTATATATAGAAGCGTACTTTATGCATTTTGTAAAGCGCTACAAGTGGGCGTTCGCCATGCCGCGCTGGCTGGGCAAGCCCTATGAAAAATGGCTCGATCACCGCGTGACCGGCAAATTTATTCCGCGCAAGTTATACGTATGGCTGCACGACGGCTATACCGCGGTGCGCAACAAACTTAAAGATTTCCTTGTCCACCATCTGCCCAAGCTCTATTTGAAGCTGCGTATGCTCAAGCACCGCAAGCGCGAAGAGAAGGCGTGATATGGGCGCGCTGTATTTAGTACCGACTCCCATAGGCAACCTTTCGGACGTTTCCCCGCGTGTGCGCGACACGCTAGCGGCGGCGGATTTTGTCGCCTGCGAGGACACGCGCGTGGGCGGAAAGCTGCTTGCGCTTTTGGGCATGAAAAAGCCCATGGTCCCGTACCACGAGCACAACAAGAGACAATGCGGGCAGGAAATACTGCGCCGCCTGAACGAAGGCGCAAACTGCGCGCTGATCACAGACGCCGGGACCCCGGCTATATCCGACCCGGGCGAAGACCTGGTGCGGCTGTGCCACGAAAACGGTGTAGACGTTATTCCGCTGGCGGGACCGTGCGCCGCAGTCACCGCCATTTCGGCGAGCGGACTTCCCTGCCGGAAGTTCTGCTTTGAGGGCTTTTTGCCCGAAAGCAAAAACGAACGCCTGGCGAGACTGCGCGAGATAGCGCGCGACGAACGCGCCACTGTGTTCTACGCGCCCCCGCACGACCTGTTGCGCGTGCTCACTTCAGTGCGCACCGTATTCGGCGACCGCCGCGCCACGCTGTGCAAAGAACTGACAAAGCTGAACGAAAAGATCGAATATTCCACGCTCGGCGCGCTGTGCGAGCGCGTGGCGGGCGAAGAAAACGTGCGCGGCGAAT
>CACYCI010000128.1 GCA_902772845.1 uncultured Ruminococcus sp. | reverse complement strand
CGCGCCTGGGCGTGATCTTGCGGATCTCGTAACCTTTGGAGCGCATCGTTTCGGCAACAAGGTCGCCATTGCCGGTGTGGGTGTAATATATGAACAGCTTGCTCATATGGCACACCTCCCTATTTTGCATAATAATGCAATATCATACAAAGGTATTATACTACATTTTTTGCAAAATGTAAATACGTAAGGCGTCGATTTTTTAAAAAAACGCATTGACACATTCGCCGTCTTTTGATAAAATATTATGCGGTGACCAAGTTATTTTACCGAGGTGAAAATCATGTCAGAAGATATCAGATCCCTGGCTTACGGCGCCGTGCGCGAGCTATGCGAAAAAGCCGGGCTGAGGCCGGGGCAGATCATGGTGATCGGCTGCTCGTCGTCGGAAATAGTCGGCGGGAGCATAGGCAAGAGTTCAAGCCCCGAAACTGCAAACGAAGTGCTGGATGGAGCAATGGCCGCGCTAGGTGAAAAGGGCGTGTTTCTCGCAGCGCAGTGCTGCGAGCATCTGAATCGCGCCATAGTTATCGAACGCAGAGCGCTTCCCTGCGCGGACGCCGTAAACGCCGTGCCGAAACCAAAAGCCGGCGGATCGTTCGCCGCCGCCGCTTACGAACGTTTTGAAGATCCGATACTGGTAGAAGAAATAAAAGCCGATGCCGGGCTTGATATAGGCGATACTCTTATAGGTATGCACCTGAAAAAAGTGGCGGTACCCGTACGCCTCTCCATAAGCTCGATAGGCAGCGCGCACATCACCGCCGCGCGTACACGCCCCAAGTTCATCGGCGGCGAACGCGCCTGCTATGACGAAAAGCTAAAATAATTTTTACAGGATATATAATAGTATTTCAAAGGAGACGCAATAATGAGTAAGATCGTTTTTATTTCCGCAAGTCTGCGGGCAAACAGCAATTCCGAACTGCTGGCGCAGCGCGCCGCCCAAGGCGCACGCGATGCCGGCCACGACGTTGAATTCATATCGTTAAAGGGCAAAACAGTCAAATACTGTATCGGCTGCCTTGCCTGCCAGAAAACGCGCAAATGCGTGCAAAACGATGACGTTCCGGCGATAGCCGCCGCCGTTAAGGACGCCGATTCGGTCGTCTTTGTCACGCCCATATACTATTACGAAATGAGCGGGCAGCTCAAAACGTTGCTCGACCGCCTGAACCCTCTTTACGGTTCGGATTACGCTTTCAGGCGCATATATCTGATATCTGTCGCGGCTGACGACGCGGACAGCACGCCCGAAAGAGCCGTGAACGGACTGGGCGGCTGGATAGAATGCTTTGAAAAGGCGAGCTTTGGCGGTCAGCTTTTCTGCGGCGGCCTGGACGGCGCCGGAGAAGCCGCAAAGTCGGGCGACTATTGCGAAAAAGCGTATGCTTTCGGCAAAGCTCTAAAGTAACGCGCCGCGCGCAGAGGACTCTTATATGTGGGGATTCATCATTGTCGCGGTCCTGTCAACGTTTGCAGCAGGGCTATTATACATATCATTCCGCACCGCCGGGATACCGTTTGTGAAAAAAGCGGCCGGAGGCAAAAAAGCGTTGGCCGTACTTATGTGTTTTGCTTTCTACGCGGCGCTCACTGCGGCGCTTGCGCTCGTTTTTGACGTGATCAACGCGCTGATCTGCATGATACACCTGTACGTGTTCTGGCTCATCTGCGAGCTGGTCGCTTATATAATATACAAGATCAGAAAAACCGTGACGGCGCGCGTCTTCACCTGCGCCGCCGCTCTGATCTGCACGGCGCTGTATCTCACCTACGGCTGGATAGCGGTGCACCACGTCCGTCAAACGGCTTATACTTTCGGCACTGCAAAGATCAAAGAGGCGTTCAGGATAGTGCAGATAACCGATTCGCACATAGGCGCCACCTTTGACGGCGACGGATTTGCGCGTGAGCTCGAAAAGATCGATCCCCTGCTGCCGGATTGCGTGGTTGTGACCGGCGACTTTGTGGACGACGATACAAAGCGCGAGGATATGCTTAAAGGCTGCGACGCACTTGGAAAGCTCAAGACGAAATACGGAGTGTACTTTATCTGGGGCAACCACGATAAGGGCTATTTTGGCGAAGAGCGCCGCGGCTGGACCAACGCCGAGCTGCGCGAACGCCTGGAAGCGAACGGCGTGATATTGCTCGAAGACGAATCAGTTGCCGTTGCGGACGATTTCTATATAGCAGGCAGGTGCGACAGATCGGACCGAAGCGGACGGATGTCAGCGCAGCAGCTGATAGACGGGCTGGACAAGAGCAAATACATAATCGTACTCGATCATCAGCCGCATGATTTCGACGCAGAAGCCGAAGCCGGCGCCGACCTTGTGCTCTGCGGCCATACACACGGCGGACAGTTCATACCCATAACGCACGTAGGCGAATGGATAGGCGAAAACGACATGCGCTACGGGCATGAACGCAGACAAAACACGGATTTCATCGTATCTTCCGGCATAAGCAACTGGGCGTTCAAATTCAAGACCGGGTGTTTTTCGGAAATAGTCATTATAGATATAGTGCCTGAATAACGCATAACGCAAGATATCCCGAAGGTATTGCTGCCTTCGGGATATCTTTTTTTCGGAGGTCTGACGGACTCCCGGATCACTTTCCGAACAGCCAGTGCTTTTCGTATGTCTCTGATGACACGGATAACAGCGTATACCCTGTTTCCGCTATCGCCTTTTTCAGTGTATCTTCGGCGTCTGCGGCATCTGTTATAAAGCTCGCTTCACCGCTTTTTCTCGAAGCGGTCACTTTTTTCGCCTTTGGGAACGCTTTTCTGATCGCGTCGCAGATATGAGCTTCGCACATGCCGCACATCATACCGTCGATCTTTGCAGTTATCTTTTTCATATATCATTCTCCTTTCATTCCGCGCTCTTTAGCGCTTCCACCATATCTATTTTTTTGTTTTTGCCCGATACCATCCAACCGACCAACAGCGAAACCCCGAAAGTCAGCAAGACCGAGACCGCGTACGTTAGCGGGCCGAGCATGAGTTTAAGCTCATATTCCGACGCGAGCGAGACGAGCAGCCATTTAAGGACGCCAACGCCGGCGGGCAATCCGATAATTACGCCTATCACGGTCATCCACATATTCTGCGAAATGAGCAGACGTCCTATCCTGCGGTCGCGGAACCCCAGGACTTTAAGCGTGGCGAGCTCGCGGGAGCGCTCTACATAGCTCATGATCCCAAGATTATACAGGACTACTATGCCAAGTATCACCGCCGCGATGACGAGTATGAACACCATGCTGTCCATTATCTGAACGAAACTGCCGAAGCTGTCCATGAGCTGGCGCTTGTCCTGCTTGCCGGATATCAGTTCCGAAGCGGGTATATCAGCCGAGCTCTTTTCGGTATAAACGGCAGAAACGCCGTACACTATCCCAAGTTCGTCGGCGAGCTTATCGGTGATCGTTATGCTTTCTGTCATTATCGAACGGTTGTAGCCGACAACTTTGACTTTGTAAGTCTCTTCGCCGCCGTACGGCGAAAATTCTATGAATTCACCTATTTTTGCCATATCCGCCAACCGCAAACACAGATACGCACCGTCGTCGCGCAGGTCGATCGGGCGGTTGTCTTCGTCTATAACGCTGAATCTTCCCTTTTCATTATGGACTATATCGAGCGTAACGGAATCGCCGCCTATGCTTACGCCGGAAAAGCTTTCCCAATCGGCGTCGAGCGAAACGATGAGCGACTGCGCTTTTTCGAGCGGGGTGTTTTCTACGAGGTTGACCTTTGTTGCATAATGGGAAACGCCGTTATCCAGCAGGTCGAGGAATCCCGACATGGTGTCGCGCATACCAAGTCCGCCCACCAGCAATATCATGCAGCCGATTATACCGACAAGAGTCATTGCAAAACGGCTCTTATGCCGCATAAGATCGCGGAAATTCCATTTTGCGGAAAAATCGAGCTTTTCGAAAAAGCTCAGCTTTTCGAAAACCGAACGTTTCATCTTCTTTGGAGTATACGGACGCAGCGCGTCAGCCGCCGTCCCCTTCAACTGCGCACGCACGGAAACGAAACTTATTAGCGCAAGCAGCAGCACGGTTGCCGCGATCACCGGGTAACAGAACGCGGGCGTGGCGGCGCTCCAATCCGGCATATCGAAATATGTGCCCATCATGCCGTTTTCGCTCATGACGAGCTTACATACGAAATACCCCAACACGGACCCCAGCGCCGCGCCGACGATCCCGATAAACAGACCGTAAAACGAATAGTGGAGCAAGATAGTGCGGTTTTTGAACCCCAGCGCCTTGAGTACGCCGATCTGAGTCTTTTCCTTTGTTGCGATGCGGTGCATGGTCGTGACCATGGTGAGTATGGCAATGGCGAGGAACAATACTGGCAGGATCGATCCCATCGTCTTTCCTTCCTCCGCTTCGCCCATCGCTTCCTGATATACTACGTGGTCGCTTTTCGGAACAACCATTATCGTTTTGCCGAGTTTTTCTTTCACGGCTGATTCCAGCTGCTCTTTTTCCATGGCGCTCAGCAGGTTTATCTGTGAAAAAGCCCGGTCCGCCGCCTTTTCGACCATATCGTCGTTTACTGCCTCTCTCGCCCGGGCTCCCGCCTCATCTTCCGGAACGCCGGCGCTTATAAGGTCGGCGGCTATGCCGTTAGCCACGCTTTCACGCAGAAAAAGCCTGAGCTTTGCAGGCGATATATACGCGTACCCGAACGTGTTGAAATCCGGCATGAGCTGGTTGCTGTCCGCAAGGCAGATCATATGCTCGCCTGCTTTTATAAGTCCGGTCACCTGGGCTTTCAGCTCTATCCCGCGAAATTCGAGCGTCAGCGTATCGCCGACAGATATACCGTTGAGCGCGGCGAATTTGTCCGAGACCCAGATCCCGTCGCCATCGGCGTCGTATCCTTTTCCGCTCATAAGCGTGAAAACGGAAACGGTGTAATTTTCCGAAACGTCGAGCGCGAGCGATCTTTTTTCGCCGCCCTTCAGTTCGGCGTTTACGGAAAGGAACCGCGTCGCCGCGGTAACTCCGTTTATCGAAGCGATCCGTTCAAGTTCAGATCCGGCGAAGCCGGTCTCTGAATACAGGCGGTAATCGGCGTATTTCGTGTCTTCGAAAAATCGCGACGTATCATATTCTATCGTCTTCCATTCCATGTTGAAGCCCAGGAAGATCCCGATCCCGAGCGTCATCATGATCATCATAGAAATGAACTGGGCTTTATAGCTCCATGCGGTGCGGAGCAGTTTTTTTACGAATATCACCACTCCACCTCGTCAGCGGAAAGCGGATTTGCCTGCTCTTCAACAGAGCGGATCTTCCCGTTCTTGACGCGGATCACGACGTCCGCCATTTTGGCAATGTTCTGATTGTGCGTGACTATTACAATGGTCTTGCCGTAGTTTTTAGCCATATCAAGGAGCAGCTTGAGCACCATCACGCCCGTTTCTGAATCGAGTGCGCCGGTGGGTTCGTCGCAAAGCAGTATCTTTGGGTTTTTGCACAGGGCGCGGGCAATTGAAATGCGCTGCTGTTCGCCCCCGGAAAGCTCCGAAGGAAAATTGTTCAAATGGTCGATAAGGCCCACCTTGCCGATCATATCCTTTGCATCGAGCGCGTTTTCCGATATTTCCGAAACCAGCTTGACGTTTTCGCATACCGTGAGCGTGGGGATAAGGTTGTAAAACTGGAAAACGAACCCCACGGCGGAAGCGCGGTAATCGGCAAGCTCGTTATCGTTCAGCTTTGAAATATCCTTGCCCGAAACTGTTATGGTCCCTTCGCTGGGGCTGTCAAGCCCGCCGAGCAGATTCAGCAGCGTGCTTTTCCCCGCCCCGGAAGGCCCGAGTATGACGACGAATTTCCCTTCGTCGAGCGTAAAGCTCACGCGGTCGAGCGCACGGAGCTCATGGTCGCCGCTGGTGTAGATCTTTGAAACGTTTTCAAATTTGACAATTGACATATTTACCTCCGTATATCATCCAAGCGCCACGTCGAGCGCCATCATAAGCGTAAAGCCGAGCGCGAACATCACGACCCCTACGTTCGAATGCTCGCCTTCTGACATTTCGGGTATCAGCTCTTCGACGACGACGTATATCATGGCGCCTGCGGCGAAAGAAAGCAGATACGGCATTGCCGGCACAAACAGACCGGCGAAGAAAACCGTCAACAAAGCTCCGACCGGCTCCACAGCGCCCGAAAGCGCGCCGTCGGCAAAAGCTTTTGCCTTGGTTTTTCCTTCCGCATGGAGCGGCATGGAAATTATAGCGCCTTCAGGGAAATTCTGTATCGCTATCCCCAAAGACAGAGCAAGCGCACCGCCGGCTGTGATCTCGGCGGATCCGGATATCAGTCCGGCATAAACCACGCCGACAGCCATCCCTTCGGGGATATTGTGCAGCGTGACGGCGAGCACCATCATCGTTGTCTTTTTGGCTTTGCTTTTAGGGCCTTCCGCGGTATTTGCATTCATATGCAGATGCGGAATTGCGCGGTCCAGCAAAAGCAGGAACAGTATCCCCACCCAAAAACCGCAAACAGAAGGCAAAAACGCCCACTTGCCCTTATCGGCACTCAGATCCATTGCGGGGATCAGCAGACTCCATACAGACGCTGCCACCATTACGCCGCCGGCAAAACCTGTCAGCGCCCGCTGCACGGTGCGGCTGAGATCCTTTTTCATAAAGAAGACGCAAGCCGAACCGAGCGCAGTTCCGATAAAAGGGATAGCCACCCCCAAGAATACATCGGTAAACACATTGGCCTCCATCCGCGTTAGCAAATGCTAACTCTATGCTTTAAAAATAACGGGATGCGGCGAACAGTGAAATGGCGGCGCGATCCCTGTAAGTTAGCTTTCGCTAACTATTATAGCTTCGAACGCAGCGCTTGTCAATGCTTTTTCCGAAAAAAGCAGCAGGTATTTTTAAAACTGTGTTTGACAAGACCACGTTCTCATGTTAAAATAAGTGCAATTATAAAAAAAGAAATACAAGGAGTAACAGATCATGATCATCAAAGCCGTTAAATTCAGAAAAGACGGTTTTTATTCCCAGCCGTTCGCATTCGGCGGCGAAGAAGGTATGGACCGTTTTGACCCCGGTGTGAGATACCGCGGAAGTCTTCAGAACTACCTCATAGACACCGGCGACGATATCATACTCGTCGATACCGGCCTCCCTGCCGGAACACCCGAAGAAACGCCCGATGAAACGAGTCTTGCGTTTACCGGTAAAGACATTTGTTCTTATATGGAAGCTTTCGCATCGCTCGGCTATAAGCCGGAGCAGGTGACCAAAATCCTTCTCACTCACAAGCATGCGGATCATTCCGGCGAACTGCGTTCCTTCCCCAATGCCGTCGTCTATGCCGGCGCAGAAGAGATCGGCGCAGCCGAACTTCAGGGAGTGGCGAACTTAGTGCCGGTGAACTTCACCGACGGCGCTTATTACGAATTCCCCGAAAGCCAGAAGATATGCAAGGGCGTAACGTTTGTAAAGGCAAAAGGTCACACCAACGGAAACAGCATCGTAATTGTCGAAAAAGACGGATTGTTCTATATGATACACGGTGACATCACCTACGTTGACGAAGCGCTTTATCAGAATAAGCTTTCGGTCGTCTTCGAAGATCTTCCCGCAGCAAGGCAGACGCTCGACCGCGTACGTGAATTTATCCGCAACCGTCCTACCGTTTACTGCGGCACTCATACCCCTCAGGGGTACGAAAGCCTTGAAGCCGCACGCGTAAT
>CACYCI010000127.1 GCA_902772845.1 uncultured Ruminococcus sp. | reverse complement strand
ACGGGCTCGGCAGAGGTCTTATAGAGATATTGCGCACAGACAGTCTGCACGGGCTGTTCGGCGAAAAGCTCTTTGTAGTCATCGGACTTTCGAGTTTTGTCATCTGCACGACGCTGCTTATAATAATGCTCGTAAAAGCATCTAAAGAAGAAAAAGAACTCAACGCATACAGCGAAGTCTACGCTGTTCAAACAAATTCCAAAGAAGTCCGGGAGATCGGCGAAGCCGAAAAAAATGTACCGGCAGACGAAAACGAAAACGAAAACGGAGAAGACGAAAATGCCGAAAGCGACGATAATTGACGGAAAAGCCGTTGCCGCAAAAGTAAGGAACGAAGTCAAAGAACGCATAGAACTCTTGAAAGCTCAAAACAAACGAATTCCCTGCCTGGCGGTACTGCTCGTCGGAGACGATCCCGCCTCGACGATCTACGTGCGTAATAAAATGAAAGCGTGCACTGAAGTCGGTATGCTTTCTTTGCCTGTCATACTGCCCGCAGAAACTTCTGAAGACGCCTTGCTTTCAAAAATAAAAGAGCTCAACGAAGATCCGAACGTTGACGGGATCCTTGTCCAGTTGCCGCTGCCGCGCCATATAGATTCGCAAAAAGTCACAAAAGCGATCAGCCCCGCAAAAGACGCAGACGCTTTCCATCCGATCAACGTCGGCCTTTCGCGCCTGGGAGAGCCGTCATTTCTGCCCTGCACACCTTCCGGTGTAATACGTCTTTTGGACGAATACGGTGTTGAAATAAGCGGCAGGAACTGCGTTGTTATCGGAAGGAGCAATATCGTCGGAAAACCGGTCGCAGATATGCTGCTTGCGCGCAACGGTACTGTCACTGTCTGCCATTCCAAAACTCAGAATATATCAGAGTACACCAAAAATGCAGATATTATAGTTGTTGCCGTGGGTAAAGCTAAAATGCTTACCGGCGATATGATAAAAGAAGGCTGCACGGTTATCGACGTCGGCATAAACAGGATCGACGGGAAGCTTTACGGTGACTGCGATTTTATATCCTGCGCAGAAAAAGCGTCGTTTATAACTCCGGTGCCGGGAGGCGTAGGGCCGATGACTATAGCCATGCTTTTGGAAAACACAATGCGCGCTTACGGTTCGATATAATCACCAACAGATAACGAAACGGCTTTTGTACGTTTGACGTACAAAAGCCGTTTTTTCATATTCTTTGTTGAACGTTTTGGCTTTTAAGCTTTGTTCTCGTCATCTATAAGTGATTCTGAACCGTATTTCCGCCTGAGGAGCGGCTTTTCTATTTTGCCGGTCGGGTTGCGCGGGACGTGCGCGAAAATGATCTTTCTAGGGCGTTTATAACGCGGCAGCCGCAGGCAGAACGTGTTAATGTCCTGCTCGGTGCAATATTCGCCCGGTTTCAGTTCGATTATCGCAGCAGCGATCTCGCCAAGACGGTTATCGTGCAGGCCGATAACTGCGACGTCGAGTATCTTCGGGTGCGAAGAAAGAAAATCCTCGATCTGCACGGGGTAAAGATTCTCACCGCCGGTGATGATAACGTCTTTCTTTCTGTCTACAAGGTAAATAAAGCCGTCTTCGTCGGTCTTTGCCATATCGCCCGTATAGAGCCAGCCGTCTTTCAGGACTTCGGAAGTTGCCTTGGGATCGTTATAATAACATACCATAACGCCGGGGCCCTTAACGCAGAGTTCGCCTACGTCGCCGGGTTTTACTTCGTTGCCTTTTTCGTCGCATATCTTCGTCTGCCAGCCGTAACCTGCTTTGCCGATAGCGCCGACTTTTGCAACGTTTTCCACGCCGAGATGAACGCATCCGGGACCGATAGATTCGGAAAGGCCGTAGTTCGTATCGTACTGATGCTTGGGAAAATAAGCAAGCCAGCGTTTGATAAGACTCTGCGGAACGGGTTGAGCGCCTATGTGCATCAACCGCCAATTGGAAAGATCATAGTCTTCAGGTTTTATCTCGCCTCTGTCGAATGCGGCAAGGATATCCTGCGCCCACGGAACGAGCAGCCATACTATTGTGCATTTTTCATCTGCCGCAGCGGAAAGTATCTGTTCCGGTTTTGTTCCTTTGAGCAGGACGGCCTTCGATCCGCTGATTAGCGAACCGAACCAGTGCATTTTTGCGCCTGTATGATAAAGCGGAGGAATACAGAGGAAAACGTCGTCGTGCGTCTGCCCGTGATGAACCTGCTCAGTCTTGCAGGAATGAACAAGCGCCTTGTGGCGGTGGAGTATGGCCTTGGGAAAGCCGGTAGTTCCGGAAGAAAAATATATTGCCGCATAGTCATCGTCGCGAATATCAGCGGTAGAAAAACGCGAAGGCGCTTTTGCTACCATTTCATAATAATCGTCGGAAAAAGTGGGACAGTTCCCTTCGCCGACATATATCATCCTTACGTTATTCTGGTACGATTCTTCTACCTCTTCTACACGTCCGATAAACTCGGGCCCGAAAAGCAGCACATCAGATTCAGAAAGCTTCAGGCAATACTGTATTTCTTCTGACGAGTAGCGGAAATTCATAGGAACGACCATGGCGCCGGTCTTGAGAACGCCGAAATAAATCGGGAGCCATTCAAGGCAATTCATAAGAAGGATCGCAACTTTGCTCCCCCTCCCGTAGCCGAGCCGCTGAAGCACGTTTGCAAATTTATTTGCCTTTTCGTCGAATTCGCGCCAGGTGATCTGCTTGCGTGAAGCTTTTTCATCCGTAGATTCAATAAGGCTGTAATCCTTCCAAACTTTTTTACTGCGGTTTTCTTCGGGATTCAATTCTACCAACGCGACTTCGTCGCCGTACAAAGAAGCGTTGCGTTCAAGGAATTCGGTAATAGGCATATCTTCCCTCCGGTTTTCATCTTTGTGAGATCGTTATTTGTAATAATACCATAAAATTTATAAAATGTAAAGTCTTTTGCTTATTTTTTGCATCATCAGTGAAAAGATCTTGAATTATTATTCAGCCGGTAATAGAAAAATGTTCACACATTATTCATTTATAATTCATTTTAGAGTTATATAATAAAATGAAATACATATTTCGGAGGGACAATAATTGAAGCACGTATTTATAGTAAACCCCGCTGCCGGTTCAAAAAACCATTACGAGGCCATACAGAAAGCCATTGACGAATGCGGTCAGGATTTCGATCATATATTTTACGAAACAACGGCGCCGATGGATGCCTGCAATTATATACGCGAATTTTGTCACAACTACACGGAGCCGGTCAGGTTTTACGCTTGCGGAGGCGACGGGACTCTAAATGAAGTCGTAAACGGCGCTGTCGGGTTCGATAACGCCGAAATAGCTTGCATCCCCACCGGGAGCGGCAACGATTTTGTGAAGTATTACGGTCCAAAAGCTGAATTCATGAATATCGCCAACAGCATCGAAGGCACGCCTTTCCCTGTCGACCTTCTTAAGATCGGCGACAGATACTCCATAAACGTCATAAATTTCGGATTTGACAGCGTTGTTGCTGAAACCATATCCAAGGTAAAACGCAAAAAAATCATCGGAGGTAAACACTCTTATACTACCGGGATCGTAAAAGGTCTGATCGTCGGCATGAAAACGAAATGCGTCGTCAAAGTCGACGGCGAAGCGCTCAATAAAGACAAAATGTTACTTTGTACAGTTTCAAACGGCAGCTACGTCGGCGGCTCGTTCAACTGCGCGCCCCGTTCCAAAAATAACGACGGTCTGGCGGAAGTATCGCTGTTCAGGACGCTTTCGCGCTTTACGTTTGCAAAACTCGTCGGCTCATATCAAAAAGGAGAACAGCTCGACGATCCGCGGTTTACAAAGTACATAACTTACCGCCGCGGAAAAGTGATAGAATGCGAATCGCCCGAAGATAAGTTCGCGGTTTCTGTCGACGGCGAAATGATCTATACCAACAAATTCACTATCGAAGTCGTCCCCGCAGCCGTTCGGTTCGTCGTACCGAAAACGCTTGTGGAAGCGTACCTTCAAAAGCATACGCAGAAAACAGCCGCTGCAGAATAAACGAATAAAATTAACGGCAAGCGCCATTGACGCTTGCCGTTTTTATTACGAGTATGAAATAACGCGGCTATTTGCCGATCCTTCTTATAAGGAACGGGATGCATTTTTCAAATTCTACGCCATACCAACAATCAGAACCGCTGCCGATAGTGACGCGTATGCATTCAACGGTATAATCCACGGCAATCTTAAGCGATTCTTCCACCGAATTCCCTCCGCAAAGCGCTCCGGAAAAAGCCGAAGCGAAGATATCGCCGGTACCGTGGAACGAAGCCGGAAGTTTTTCGGAGAAATACGAAAAATATTTCCCTGCCACGGAATCGTACGCCATAACGCCCAGTTCGTTTTCAGCAAAAGAAACGCCGGTCAGCACTGCCGTACGAGCTCCGGAAGAAGTCAATTCTACAAGCATATTGCGAATATAGCTTTCATCGTACCTGTCACCGGGATACGGAACGCCGAGCATAAAAGCGGCTTCCGTGAGATTCGGAAGGATAATATCCGCCTTGCCGCAGAGTTTGAACATGGCCGCCGGGAATCCGGACTTGAACCCCTTATAAAGCGCACCGTTATCCGCCATTGCGGGGTCTACTATTATTGTTGTGTTTTCGCCTTTGAATTTGCCGAATATATCGCTTACGATGTCGATCTGCCTTTCGGAGCCGAGATAACCGGTATATATGGCGTCGAAACTGATTTTTTCTTTCTGCCAATGCTCTGCCGCTGGGAGCATATCATCCGTAAGATCGCGGAAAGTGAAACCCGAAAACTGCGTGTGTGTAGAAAGGACCGCGGTGGGCAGCACGGCAGTTTCAACGCCCATCGCCGAAATTATCGGCAACGCGACCGTCAGCGAGCATTTACCCACGCAGGATATATCTTGTACGGTAAGTATGCGTTTCATATGATCACCTTCTGTAAATTAAACGCTTAAACAGATCGTTATTACGCTGATTATACCACATGGCATTAAAAAGTCAATATCAAATGTATAAAAGCAGGCATTTTCTACAAACATATGCAAAAAATGCCCTGCTTACGAAAAAAATTAGTGCTTTTGACAAGTCCTGCAGACAGAAAAAACGCGTGAAAACGCATAAAACGCAAGCGAAATGTCAGCAGCGGAAAAAAGGATGTAAGAATCGATGGAATAATCAAAAAGCGTGATGACTAAATTTGGGATAGCATACAGAAGCATGAAGAATATGCAAAGATAACCGCTGATAAGATACTGTCGCATCGACGCTGAGCCGAATTCCGTCTTGCCGTCGTATATGATAAAGAGCATGAATGCGATAAGACTTAAAATATGCAAAACAGATGCGGAATTTGCCGGATGCGAATTTTGCTTTATAAAGTCCAAAAGCAAACGTATGATAGCATAACCGCAGACGGCAAAGCGAAGATAAACCACGCTTTTTCTGACAGTTCCTTCCTTTTGGAGCGCCATATTGAGGAACATGGCGGAAGCGAGCACCATGGAAACAGAAATGACGAATTCCGGAAGTTCACCGTGACCGGTGATAAACTGATACGAATAATACAAGCCGGTAGAAAGAAACATGAACCCGCACAGCGAAGACGAGAACACCGCGGGAGAAGAATCAAAAGAAATGAAAGAGTTTGCTTTTTTACCGAAAATAATGGCAATTACGGTAAAAGCAACTATAAAGCAACAAGTGAATACCAAAAAGACAATGGTCTCGGTATTGCGTAATATGTAATATACTCCGTCTTGGTTGCCGTCTATTTCGATATTGTTCTTTAATATTATGACTCTGATCAGCGACATGACCAAAGAAGCAAGCGCTACCGCGAGCGCCGACATCTGATAAACGGAAAGCTTTTTTCTCATCCCTTGCTATCGCCTCCGTAGCGATTATACAACAAACAAGCCAGTTTGTAAACGGAATGCACAAAAATTTGCACATTGTTAAAAAATAATGCAAAATTGTTTCTTACCGTATAAGCGTCTGCCGTTCAACGGCGGCTTCAAGCGCTGAGCTCTTCTATATCATAAACGTAATCTATGGAAGAAATCGCCTCTATGATCTCTTTGTGCGTTTTATATTTCTTCAATTCGGGGCTGGCAACTGTAAGCGATATCGTATATACGCTCAAACCGGAATTAACGTATGCGGGGTTGAATTCGATATCGTCGATAATGAGTCCGAGCTTGCGTATCGTTGCAATGAATTCCTTGAGGTATGTGCTGTTTGTGAGTTCAAGATGCACTTCAAAATGATTAGAACGGTTTTTGAGATACTTTTCAAATCCGTTGAAGCACGCAAGACTTATGAGCACACCGACAAATCCGATAGCGGCTATGGTATAAAGGCCGGCACCTATTGCAAGTCCGAGCAGACCGACCGCCCAAAGTCCCGCCGAAGTAGTAAGCCCGCGGATCTGATTGCGCGAACTGAAAAGTATGGAATTTGTTGTTATAAGCGCCGTCGCAATCACAGATGCGGCTGAAACGATGAACCATTCGATCTGGAACTGTTCTCTTAGATATACGTCTATAAGCATAGCAAAAGTTGTTCCCAGCGATATGACCATAAACGTCCTGAGCCCGGCGGAATGACGCTTACTCGAACGTTCACATCCTATCATTGCCGAAAGCAGCAGCGATAAGCAAATGCGGAACAGCACAGACCAAAAATTGAGCTGCACCGACCATTCGCCAAGAAGTTTCCCTATCTGATCCATAATAATTATCTCCTTCTCTTGCCTGTTTTTCTTTGGTTTGGATAATAGATGTCATAGTTTTCCGCAGCTTCGGTAAACGCTTTTTCGGCGGGATTATCCTGAGGAAGCTCGCTTCTTATAGCGTTGATACGCTCTATCAGAAGTTCAACTTCGTTTTTGCTTTGTGCAGAGGTCTCGTCAACAGGAACGATATTTTCAAGCTTGTTTGAATACGAACCCGAAAGATATAACGAAAGTTTTGCACACGCCGGTCCGACTAGCTCATACAGCACGCTTGAAGAAAGGATGATCGTCTGTAAAGCGTTGCCGGATTCGCCGCCCAGAGTACGGGCGCCGAGAGACGCGAGCCCTATTGCCACGCCGGCCTGAGGAATGAGCGCAAGCCCGAGATAGTTGCGTATGGACTTTGATCTTTTTGTAACGAGCGCACCGGAATACGCGCCGGCGTATTTACCCACGATTCGTACAAAGAAATACAGCACGCCCACAAATATCAGCGGCGTTCCTCCGATACTTCCATTGGATGCGAACAGAGCGCCGAGGTCGAACGAGACCCCGCTCCTCACAAAGAACAAAAGCAAAATGGGAGGGCTGAAATAGTTCAATTGCTTGAAAAGCTTATCATCGCCCGTGGTATTTATGTAAACAGTCCCCATCGACATACAGCCGAGCAGCGGTGAGATCTCGATCATGGCGCAGGCCCCGCAAAACGCAAACAAAAGCGAAACAGCTATTATCAAACGGTTGTCGCTGGATCTGCTCTTTGCGATAACCAGTTTCATAATGAAACCGAAAACGCATCCAAGCGCGACCGCGCCGACGTTCGCAAGCAAAGGCAATGCGATACTGCCCGCGTTGAAAGCGCCTCCGGATATCAAAGCCACGGCTACAGAGACAGCGAGACTGTAAGCAACGAGCCCCACGATATCGTCAAGCGCGACGACTTGCAAGAGCGTTTCCACGAATTCGCCTTTTGCCCCTGTCTGACGGATAGTCATTAGCGTAGAAGCGGGAGCGGTAGCGGCGGCGAGAGCTGCCAGCACGACAGAAAACGCCATGTTGAGTCCGAGTATGATGAACGCTAAAACAAAAACCAGGAACGACGCCATGAGCGACTCGAATACAGTAAGGATTATGACCTTTAATCCGTTCTTTTTGAGCGCGGAAAATTTAAAAAATTCCGACGTGCTGAACGCAATGAATGCGAGCGCTATATCAGGGAGGAATTCAGTATGAAGAAGTATGTTTTGCGGTATCAGATCCAGGCAAAAAGGCCCGATAAGTATGCCGACAACTATATAAGCAGTAACGTTCGGAAGGCGGAGCAATGAAGTTATGCGAGTCATTGCAAAGCCGCCTATGAGCATTATTGAAACGGCGATAATAGTAACCGCCACCGGATTCAGTCCGGCGTAAAGACCGTTCAGCATAAATGCGTCAGTCCTTTCTGAAAAATGTACTTACTCACAGTATATTCGCGCGGCAGAAACACAAATATCATTTTCTGTAAAAAGATATCATATTTCCGCATTCGAGCGGTTTCATACCGAACGAACGGTAAAAACCGCATGCGCGATCGTTTTGAACGTCGGTCACGACGGTAAACATACGTGTTTCGGCAAAGCGCTCGGACACTGAAGAAAACAGAGTCCTGCCTATTCCTTTGCCCCTGTGCGCACTGTCCACTATAAGATCCTGCACTAACACGACGTGTTCTCCGTCTCCGACGCACCGCGCAAAACCTATAAGTCTGCCGCCGGAAAAAGCGCCGAGAGTATAAAGAGAATTATCGAAAGCCCTTTTCAGCTTTGCGTCGTCGTTAAGATATGCGTTCCAGCTTTCTGCAGAATAAAGATCGATCACTTCGTCTAAAAGTTCGCTGCCGAAAGTACGGTACGAAACCGCGCAGTTACCTTTCCATTCAGACGCAGTCAAACAGTTGACATACCCTCTGCGATTTTCTCCGAGCAAAGGCACATCGACGTTTTCGGAAGTGCGGATATAACGGAATCCGCATTTTTCCTGCACTCGGCGCGACTTGTAGTTTTTGTCGTAATAAGCGCACCATACCTTGCTCACGCCAAGATCTTCAAAAGCGTGGCGAATCATTTCGTGCGCCGCCTCCGGCATGATCCCGATTCCCCAATACGGCGCGCCGAGCCAATATCCAAGCTCGCATTCGTCATCGTTTTCCGCAAGATCAGTATTGCTGCCGAACCGAAGACTGATACAACCTATGGGCAGCATGGTCTCTTTTAATACGATCGCGTAAGTTTCCGGCTTGGAAAGCACGTCGCGAATTATGCGGCGGCTCTCTTCAACGTCTTTATGTGCAGGCCAACCGGCGGAGGGACCAACGCGTTCATCTCTTGCATATTTGTAGCACTCCTCCGCATCGGATTCCGCCCACGGGCGAAGGATGAGTCTTTCTGTATTAAGTTCCATAAGATGCCGTCCTTTCGGTGACGTGCTTTTTCCGGCAGAGGATATTCCCCTGCCGGAAAAAATGCGTTTACGTCGGTTCAGAAAAGCTGACCGGGCAGCCGGAGCTTTTGCTTCGGCGGGAAAAGCTTGTCGAATTCTCCAGTTTCGGCTTCGTCGACGTAGTATCCTTTCGGCGTGCGGTATGCTCCTGTCACGCCGCGCAGATACCCGGTAACGAGCTCCTTGCAAAGGAAGAATGAAGTATCAGCGTCTGAAGGCATATCGTTATACCTTATGCCGAAATCCTTTGCATGCGTGAAACCGCTTTTGCCGTAAAAGCCAATATTCCCTTCGAACAGCACGGCGCCGAAACCGCATTCTGCCGCAAGCTCGAGCGAATGGTCCAACAGTTTTTTACCATACCCCTTGCGCTTAAGTTCAGGCGCTATGCAGATCGGCCCCATCGTAAGTACCGGCGTCACGCCTCCTCCGTCGTTTTCTATGACGGTCTTCATAAACATATTCTGCCCTATGATAACTCCGTCTTTTTCCATGACAAGATCGAGCTCCGGTACGAACGCCGGATCTTCACGGAGAACGTGTATGACGTAATGCTCAAGGCACCCGGGACGGTAGACGTTCCAAAACGATTCCCTTATAAGGCTTTCTACCTTTCTGCGGTCCTCTTTCTTTTCCAAACGAATTACGTAGTCATTTATATTCATTGTTTTTCCTCCTGAAAATTGTTGACTTCAATTGCCTTTGATATGGCGGGAGGTTTACGTCTGCAGTCAAACCTCCCGGTCAGACGGCAAGATCCGTTGAGTTGTACTTTTTCAAACAGTACGCTCCTGCTAAAATATTTATAACCAAGCCAAGCGGCTCAATTATCTGTAAAGCGGCTTATCCATCCGCGAATAAAGCCGTGTTGTTCGGGCGTATGGAACCAATGCTCACCGTTTTCCATAACAGTTAGATCGGCGCCGTGAACGGTTGCGAAACGTTCAACGTCCTCACGCGCGACGAGCGCGTCAAGCGAGCCGTAAAGGATATGCGTGGGTATGTCCCACATAGGCGGATGAGCTTTTACATAATCCAGATAAACGCTCGAAAGCTCGCCTTCTGCGGTTTGGATAATGTGCTTTTCAAAAAGCTCTTCATCGGTCACGCCGGCGCGGTCCATCATACCGCGTATCACGTTTTCCATATCAACCACGGGCGAAATGAAGAACGCTTCATCTACATATTCCGCGGCTCCGGATACCATAAGAAAATACGCGCCTATGCTGTTTGCGATCACCGCGACTTTGCCGCTTTTGCAAGCTAACGCCGCAAGCGAAGCTCTTATTTCTTCGCCGGCATCCCACGGTGTAAACGATCTGTAATCGAGCCCCGTAACGTCGCATTCAGGGAACAGAGGCGCGTAAAACACGCTTTCTCCGGCGCTGCCGCCCATTCCGTGGATGTATACGACCGTGCGTTTCATTTAACACCCTTCTTTTTCGGCGCAGGCAGTTCGGGGTACATTTTTTCGAAAAGTTCGTTCAAAAACGCTCTGTCGTCGACATCCGTTACGAGCAGCATTTTCTTTGCGCCATTGTAAGGGACCTCTTTTACGGCATCCGGCATAAGTCTTTCCGCTTCCGGTGTGTCCTTCACCAAAAAACGGTCGTCATATATACCGCCCACGATTTTCCCGCGGTAATAAATAATGTATTCGCCCATCATAGCCCGGTATGAAATATCCGAAAGCTCGGAAAGCTGTTCGAGTATAAAATCCAGATATCCTTTGCTTGAAGCCATGTTTTACCTCCGATCCTGCGGCGCTTCTCCGCATTTCCCGCACTTTACGCATCCGTTGCATATTATACGCATACCGCATTTATCGCATTTCGGCGAAAAATACGGCTTATAAAGTCTTTCCTCAGGGACCGGGAGACCCCATTCGTCCGTCAGTTTGAATTCTATCGGTTTTCCCTTAAAACTGAGTCCCGACTTGAACGCCTGCTCGCTTTGGAGCGCGCTGTCTTCGATATCGTAGGACTTTCCGTCCTTTTCGAATCGCCTGCCGGTGCTGCACCATACGAACGTAATATTATATTCCGCGCATTCATCGCGGAGCGATCTGACCCATTCGTACCGGCACGGCCTTGCTCCGGCATAGCTTTCGCCGTCGCAAAGCACCTGCTCGATCTGTCCCGAAGGCAGATACTTTTTTACGGATACGGGGCCGATGAACGGAGCGCACATGATCCCTTTATGTTTGAACGGCAGCTCAAGCAGGATCGGTATCCTTTCGTCGGCGCGGCGCTGATTTTCACATGTGACGTTGAACATAACGTTTTCCCAGCCGCCGTCCCAGTCCCACGGAAGGTGATCCGCGACCCGTTCGGGACGTTTGGTGAGCAGGAAGAATTTCACGTCCGGGCGTTGCTTTATGATCTGCCACGCATCGTCGCGCCACGGATCGGCTTCTTCAAGGAAAAAATCAGAAGTCATGCAGACGCGCAGCATTTCGCCGCTCTGCACCTTGTATCTGCCGCCGCGGTCTTTGGAAATCGGGTAATCGAACCCGGCTTTTGTGCGGTAGATATCGGATCCGTCCTTATCTCGCAGCGAATCCAAATAGTACATATAACAATTTTGGCATCCTTCGCTGCACTTTTTGCAGCCGTGCCAGGGGTTCCATATATCGTGCAAAATAAACTACCTCTTACGTGTGACGAAACGCAGAAAAGAGCAGATCATAAGTATATAACAAACTGTCTTCGGAAGCATAAGCATCCCGAGTATAGGCAGGACGCCTGCGGCTACCGCCACGGGTATATAAAAAGCAAACGAAAGGAGTATATACACCCACATGGCGCCGAAACCGCTTACGCTTTTCCGCTTTTTGAAATACAGCACGCAGACCAAAGCGCCGAGTATAACAAACGGAACGTTTCGGATAATTCCCCAGGTCATATCCACGCTGTTTTCCAGCCATCCGTTCTGCGGGAAAGCGCATAGCGCGATACGCAGCGCCGTAAGGTTCAATACCGCAGTTGTCACGACGCGATTTTCACGCTCGCCGGTCAGCAAAAGCAGGATGTAATACAGCAGAACGTAAAACAAGGTCATAGAAACAGATGTGACAAGCTTGCCGATCCCCAGCGCCGCGGTAAGATCGGCGTCGGAAAAATAATTGATCACTCTCGGTACGAGGTGGAAAGCGTCACCGCAGCCGAGTATCAAAGCCGCCGCGCCCATAAGCTTTTCCGCCTTTGTTTTTGCTTTGCATAGTATCAGACATCCGCTGATGATAGCAAAAAGCAAGTATAAAATGTCAAATGCAGATTCTCCGTATTTCATGTTGATATCCTCCGGCCGTTTTATATGCCGCGGCGCATCACCCACGCGAACGCCCTGGCTGTACGGATCTCGTTATCCTTAAAATGGTTGCCTTCGTTCCATTCAAGCGTGCAGTCCACTCCGCGCTCAACAAGAAGTAAATGCGCTTTGCGGATCTTTTCACCAACGGTCGCCATGACCCGGTTGCGGGTCTTTTCTTCCCTATCGCCCAAACTCAAATAAACCGAACCCGCCTTTATATAGTTTTGCTCCATAAAGGTATCGAAGCCTGGGAACCAGACAGAAGGCGACGCCGCGGCAACTCCGCAAAACGTATCCGTTCGGTATGCCGCCCACAGCGCGAAAAGCCCCGCCAAAGAATAACCGCCTATATAGTACGTTTTAGATCTGTCAGAACAGAAAGCGGATATTTCCGCGAGCGTGCGTTCCGCGCCTTCGCCGAACTCTTCTTTGCCGAATACCGCGGGAGCTTTCCACGGGGAAAGATCCGCGTTCCAGTTTTCGATCTTCATTGCCAAAAGCAAAAAGCTTTCGTTTGTGATATTCTTTATTGCGTTTATCTCTGATCCCATGCCTTCAAGGTCGTGTCCGTCGACAGGCTGTATCAGGACTTTTTTTGCGTTATTGTCGCCGTATTCCGTTATTTCCATTTATGTAAATATTAAAACTGTCATCTAATCTGTTGTTACGACCCGGCTCGAGACATCAATACAACTGATTCGACATGCCTTGGGGCAATAGCGTGAATATAAATGCCGTTATCAACGCTGTTGTCTCGACCGTCCTTGTGGCTTAATTCTCATCATCTGAAACGGTCGAGCCAACAGCATTGATAATTTCTT
Source organism: uncultured Ruminococcus sp. (assembly GCA_902772845.1). Taxonomy (GTDB): domain Bacteria; phylum Bacillota; class Clostridia; order Oscillospirales; family CAG-382; genus UBA1206. The sequence continues at coordinate 47 of CACYCI010000127.1, read as the reverse complement.
TACAGTTTTACTGATTTCAAAAAAGCAGCGCACTCGGGTGTGTTTTT
>CACYCI010000126.1 GCA_902772845.1 uncultured Ruminococcus sp. | reverse complement strand
TCGGCTGGGTCGGAGCGCTTGGAGGCGCCCCTGTTCTTTTGGGCGTATACGCCGTTACCAACATAGATAAGATAGTCGAATGGAGCATCGTTAAAAACCACCTCGGGCACGCGTATACGCGTTTGTTGGTCTGGACTGATCCGTTCAAATATATGCGCGACGACGCTACCGGATGGGCGGGATGGCAGCCGGCACAGTCTATCTACGCAATATCGTCGGGCGGCGTCTGGGGCGTCGGGCTCGGTCAGTCCATGCAAAAGCACGGTTATCTGCCCGAACCGCAGAACGACTATATTTTCGCCATATTGTGCGAAGAATTCGGCTTTGTCGGAGCTGTCACGGTCATCGCGCTGTTCGCGGCGCTTATAATCCGCGGTTTCATTATCGCGCGCAACTGCCGCGATAAATTCTGCCAAATGGTCATATACGGACTCATGATCAAGCTTGCCATGCAGGTGATATTCAATATCGGCGTTGTGACCGGTACGCTCCCTGCGACCGGCATAAGTCTGCCGTTCTTCAGTTACGGCGGCACCGCGCTGATAATGTCGCTCATAGAAATGGGCATCGTATTATCGTTTTCAAGATATTCGTACACCGAAAGGGGAACGGAAAGATGAGATATTTGCTTTGCGGAGGCGGTACGGGCGGCCATATCAATCCCGCTATCGCCATAGCACACGGGATCGAAAAAGTCGATAAAGACGCAGTAATTGAATTTGCCGGGACTTCTCACGGCATGGAAACGCGCCTTGTCCCCGCGGCCGGCTACAAGCTGAACACCGTCGACGTTTACGGGTTCAGGCGTTCGCTCTCGCCCAAAAACATCAAAGCGCTCGTAAAGGCATTCACTTCTGTAGGCAAAGCCAAAAAGATAATCAGGGCGTTCAAGCCGGATATCGTCATAGGCACCGGAGGATACGCCAGTTGGCCTTGCGTCAAAGCGGCGGCAAAGCTCGGAGTAAGGACTCTGATCCAGGAACAGAACGCTTTCCCCGGAGTGACTACAAAAAAGCTTTCGAAATTCGTGGACACGGTGTGTATCAGTTTTGACGAATCGCGCCCGCGTTTCGATCAGTCGGTTCAGAACAAGCTCGTGCTTACCGGCAACCCGGTCAAGGAAAATCAATTCACCCGCAAAAATGCACGTGAACAGCTTGGAATAGCCGACGACGAGATATACGTCTTATCGTGCGGCGGGAGTTTGGGCGCCGAAAAGGTCAACGAATTCTGCCTTGACGCCATGGAAATATATAAAGACAACAAAAAGATCAAACAGATCCATTCTGTGGGCAAGATCGGCTGGGAACAGTTTTCAGCCGTGGCCGAGCAGAAGGGTCTCAACGCGCGCGAAGGATTCAAAATACAGGAATACATATACGATATGCCGCTCCATCAGGCGGCGGCGGACATCGTAATCAGCCGCGCCGGCGCAATGACGTATTCGGAACTCGCCTGCCTCGGAAGGGCAGTGATATTCATCCCGTCCCCGAACGTCGCGGAAGACCATCAGTACAAGAATGCAGCCGTGCTGAAAGATGCTGGGGCCGCCGTGGTATTCAGGGAAAACGAGCTTAACGGCGAAAAACTCGCTTCATGTATCATCGACCTTGCGGAAAACTCGGTCAAGCGCAATTCAATGGCGGAAAAAATGCGTTCGTTCGGCAAACCGGATGCATTGGATAAAATAGTGAACGAGGTAATTAAACTTGCCGGAAAATAACAGATTGAACGACGAAGAGGTAATACTCGAAAACCGCGTCATCAAAGAGGACGCGCTCACGCGACCGAGGACGCGAAAAAACATAAAAAGAGCCGTGATATATACCTTAATGGTGATAACGGCTCTTGCAGCGTTTTTCGTGGTAGTCTTTACCGTGCTTTTCAAGATAAAGACTGTGAACGTCATCGGCACCGAACGTATGACCGTCGCCGACGTTGCGGAATACGGAGGCATCAGCGAAGGAGCGGCGCTGTACGGTTTCGACGCGCATAGCGCCGAAATGTCGCTTGCGGAAGCTTTCCCTTACATCAAAGAGATCAAAGTAACACGCTCGATCCCGTCTACCGTCACCGTAACTGTCGTGGAAGACACCCCCGTGTTCGCACTAAGGGTAGAAAACGACGACTACATTCTTTCCGGCAGTTTCAAAGTGCTCGAACGCGTGCCCGCCGGGACGTCGTCGGACGAGCTGATCTTTGTTTCGACCGGGACTGTGGCAAACTGCATAGTGGGGAAAGAAGTTTCTTTTTCGGAAAAGAAACTCTTGGATTCGCTCAAAACGCTTTGGGAAACGTTAGATAATTATTCGCTTGGGCAGGACGTGGACTATATAGAGGCGGCCGAACGGTTCGATATTTATTTCGGCTATAAAGGGCGGATCCGCGTGTATCTCGGCGATATAAAAGAGTGTGATGCGAAGATCCGCTTTTTTATAAAGATCATGGAACATATATACGACGAACAGACCGGAATGCTGGATCTTAGTGATAAAAAAGAAGCGACTTTTTCGCCGTATGACACAAATTGACGAAAAAATGCAAATATTTCCGCTAAAATTTGAAAAAAACTATTGAAAAAAAGCCGAATTTGTTTTATACTACGATAAAGTAATGTAGATATGACTTGGAAGGGGAAAAAATAATGGATAACCAATTCAACGGTAATGTAATAATCAAGGTCGTAGGCGTAGGCGGCGGCGGCAACAACGCTGTCGACAGAATGATCGAGGACGATCTTTCCAATGTCGAGTACATAAACGTAAATACCGATGTTCAGTCGTTAAGCAAGACTTCCGCGCCCATTAAGGTCGCCATTGGCGAAAAGGTGACCAGGGGTCAGGGCGCAGGTTCGAATCCCGAACTCGGAAAACGCAGCGCGGACGATTCCGCAGAACAGATCGCCGACGCGATCCGCGGCGCAAATATGCTCTTTGTCACAGCGGGCATGGGCGGCGGAACAGGCACCGGCGCTGCTCCGGTCGTAGCACGTCTTGCAAAAGAGATGGGCATACTCACAGTCGCCATAGTCACCAAGCCCTTCAATTTCGAAGGCAAACACCGTATGGCTCAGGCAGAAGCCGGCATAGAGCTCCTTTCGCAGTATGTTGATTCGCTCATAGTCATCCCCAATGAGCGTCTCAAACTTCTTACCGATAAAAAGATCACTTTCCTCAACGCTTTCCAGGAAGCCGACGATATACTCCGCAAGGGCGTGCGTTCCATTTCCGAACTCATACTCAACGAAGGCTACATCAACCTCGATTTTGCGGATATTTCCACCGTCATGACCAACGCCGGTCTCGCGCACATGGGCGTTGGCAGCGCCAAGGGCAAGGACAAGGCCGAACAGGCGGCAAAGATGGCAATGTCTTCGCCTCTGCTCGAAACGAACATCAGCGGTGCAAAGGGCATCGTAGTCAATATCACCGCTTCTCCCGATATCAGTCTCGACGAAGTCGATCAGGCGGCCACCATCATCACCGACGAAGCTCATCCCGACGCCACCGTTATATTCGGTACCGTTATGGATCCCACGCTCGAAGACGAAATGCGCATAACGCTTATTGCCGCCGGGTTCGATAAGAACGGCGCCAAGAGACCGGCCGCGTTCACTGCGCCCGCAGCGCCTGTCAGCGAAACTTCCGCTACCGATCAGAACAGGCAGGAATTCAACGAGATCTTCGATCTCCTCAACAGAAAATAATTATTATAAGACAATATAACGGAGGTCAAATATGCCCAACGAAATCGAAATCAATACCAACGTCAAAATCAAAGTTATCGGCGTAGGCGGCGGAGGCGGTAACGCTGTCAACCGCATGGTAAGTCTTAACATAAACCCCGAAAGCGTCGATTACATCAATATCAATACCGATAATCAGATCCTTGTCAAATCTCTTGCCCCCACTAAGATCCAGATCGGTGAAAAGGTCACCAAAGGGCACGGCGCGGGCTCTAATCCCGAACTCGGCGAAAAAGCCGCGGAAGAATCTATCGAGCAGATCACCGATATCATCAAAGGTGCCAACATGGTGTTCATCACCGCCGGTATGGGCGGCGGCACCGGCACGGGTGCGGCTCCCGTAGTTGCAAAAGTGGCAAAATCGCTGGGCATACTCACGGTGGCTATCGTTACAAAGCCTTTCAAATTCGAAGGCCGCAACAGAATGATCCATGCCGAAGAGGGTATCGAAAAGCTTGCTCAGTTTGTGGATTCGCTGCTTGTCATCCCCAACGAACGTCTCAAACTCCTTACCGATAAAAAGATCACCTTCCTCAACGCTTTCCAGGAAGCAGATGATATACTCCGCAAAGGCGTTCAGTCTATCTGCGAACTTATCACTACAAACGGTTACATAAACCTCGACTTTGCAGACGTCTCCGCAGTAATGTCCAACGCCGGCCTCGCACAGATGGGCGTCGGCAATGCCAAGGGCAAGGACAAAGCACAGCAGGCGGCAAAAATGGCCATGTCTTCGCCTCTGCTCGAAACCACTATCGAAGGCGCCAAAGGCATACTTATCAATATCGTATCTTCGCCTGATATCGGTCTGGATGAGATCGACGAGGCGGTATCTCTCATTACGGATTCCGCTCATCCCGATGCAACAGTCATCTTCGGCTATGCTTTCGATTCCACGCTCGAAGACGAAATGCGCGTGACTCTTATCGCGACCGGATTCGAACAGGATAAAAAATCCTATGAATACCGCAAGGCAGTCGCCGAAAAACAGACTACCGCAGAGCCCACAGTCGAACAGAAGGCAGCAGATAAATCCAATGCCAACGACGAGATCGACAACATCATTTCGCTTCTCAATTCCAACAGAAGAACAGATTTCTGACCAGTTTTATCAGCAAAAACACACCGCCCGGTAACGCCGGGCGGTGTTGCGTAATATCTGCAGGTTTTCATGTGGCTCCTTTTTACAGAAGGCATATATTGTAGTGAAAGGAGCGCTTACTTTGGAAAAGCTGCAAACATTGCCGTTACTGCCTGTAGGCGGAACGGCTTATATACATTCCGTGTCCAATTCCGGCGTAATAAGACAAAGACTGCAGGACCTGGGGTTTGGTGCAGGCGCAAAAGTAGAAAAGGTCGGCGTCTCGCCGCTCGGCGATCCGTCGGCTTACTGCATCCACGGCGCGGTGATCGCTATCAGAAACGCGGACGCTTCGCTTGTAACGGTAAGATCATACCCGTGAACCTTGCCACAGAAAAGGGAGGAAACCAAAAACTGTTTGCCCTTGCCGGCAATCCTAATGTGGGTAAATCCACACTTTTTAATTATCTTACCGGTTTGAAACATCATACAGGAAACTGGGCGGGCAAGACCGTGGAGACTTCGGGCGGACGCGGAAAACGCTTTGGAGGCGGTTATTGGCTGGAAGACCTTCCCGGATGTTATTCGCTTTCGGCTTGTTCTCCGGAAGAAGAACTTGCGCGCGATTATATCGAAAACGGCGGCGCAGACGCCGTCATAGTCGTAGTTGACGCCGCGCGGCTGGAACGAAATCTGTGCCTTGTGCTTATGATCCTCGAGATCACCTCAAAAGTCGTGATCGCGGTAAATCTGGTCCGGGAAGCAAAAAAGCGCGGTGTTTTTGTGGATACCGTAAAGCTCGGAGATATGCTCGGCGTTCCCGCGGTAGAGATCGACGCCCGCCGCGGAGAAGGCGTACGCGATCTTATTGCTGCCGCGTTTTCGGTAAGCGTCGGTAACAATGACCGTTTATCTGAATCTGACGCCGGAACAGAAATGGGATCATCTGTTTCGCGCTCTGAAAAAGCTGCGCTCGTTGCGAACGCCTGCGTAAAAAGGGAAGGGGACAGCATAAGATGCGAGCGTATTGCCGATAAGTACCTCACTGGGCGATTTTGCGGATTTGCGGTCATGGCGCTCCTCGTTGCGGCTGTATTTGCCGTGACCGTCTACGGCGCAAACTATCCTTCCGCGCTGCTTGCGCGTTTGTTTTCGGCTATCGGCTCCGGGCTGCGCGGGCTTTTGACAAGTGTTGGCGTGAAAGGCGCTTTTGCATCATTTATCGCCGACGGCGTTTACGATCCGCTGGCGTGGGTGATATCCGTGATGCTGCCTCCAATGGCGATATTTTTTCCGTTTTTTACTTTTCTCGAGGACCTCGGATATCTGCCGCGCGTGGCGTATAATCTTGACCGCGTTTTTCAAAAATGCTCTGCCTGCGGGAAACAGGCCATCACAATGTGTATGGGGCTCGGATGTAGCGCTGTCGGCGTCACCGGATGCAGGATCATAGATTCCCCTCGAGAACGGCTTATCGCTGTATTGACTAACTGTATGGTCCCGTGCAACGGTAAATTCCCGTCGCTTATCGCCGTTACAGCCGCTTTTTTCGCAGTCGCTTCGGGGAAGATCGCGTCGGCCGCCATACTAAGCGGAATGGTGTTCTTGTGCGTGGGCATGACAGTTCTTACATCGCTTCTGCTTTCGTCTACCGTGCTTCGCGGAGTTCCGTCGTCTTTCATTCTTGAACTTCCGCCGTACCGGAAGCCGGATCTTTCAAAGGTGCTGGTGCGCTCCGTGTTCGACCGGACCCTGTTTGTGCTCGGACGTGCAGCTGCAGTCGCCGCGCCTGCAGGGGCGCTGATATGGATACTTTCGTCATTCGCGCCCGGCGGCGTTTCTCTTTTGAGCCGTTTCACCGCTTTTTTGGACCCCGCCGGACGAGCGATGGGGTTGGACGGGGTGCTGCTTGCAGCGTTCATACTGGGCGCTCCGGCAAACGAAATAGTGCTTCCCGTCGCGCTTATGGCATATTCGGCGGGCGCCGGACTGACGGATGTGCCGGTTGCCGCTGAATTAAGGAACGTGTTGACCGCGTCCGGGTGGTCCGGAATCACACCTGTGTGTTTTTCCGTTTTTATGCTGTTCCATTTTCCGTGTACCACAACGCTCATTACCATTGCTAAAGAGACAAAAAGCGCAAAATGGACGTTTGCCGCTGCGGCGGTCCCCACTATCGTTGGGATCGCATTATGCTGCGCCGTGAACGGGATATATTCTTTGCTTTCGTAAAAGGTGAAATATGATTAGATCAAAGTACAAATGTATTATCTGGGATTGGAACGGCACTCTGTTCCCCGATCTCGACGTATCGCTGAAGACAGTGAACTATATACTCGGGAAGCGCGATATGCCGCCGATAACGCTCGATATGTATTATTCTTATGTCGATACGCCCATCACAAAATTCTACGAGCATCTTTTTGATATGAGCAAAGTCTCGTTCGACGATATAGGCAAAGATTATTATTACGCCTACGGCAAGTATTCCGAAGGCCTGACAGTCGATCCCGATATAGCGTCTTTAGTAAAGCAGCTGCATTCCGCAGGGTGCGTTCAAAAGCTTGTTTCGGGGTACGAGCACGGATATCTTTGTAAAATGGTCGAAAACAGCGGTCTCGCCGGGTGCTTTTCGCAAATTGACGGCGCGGATAACCGAAGAGCTGAATCCAAGCTTTCGCGCATAGCGGCCACTGTGAACGACAGCGGATTTGAATTGCGCGAATGCGTGATCATAGGCGATACCGAGCACGAACATGAAATAGCGTCCGCGCTCGGAGTGCCATGTATACTTGTCGGATGGGGGCACCGTCCCGGAAACGAGCTTGTCAAGTGCGGCTGCGGATATGCGGGGAACGCTGCGGAACTTAAAGGAATTCTGCTTGAAAACTGTTGATTTTTTAATATTATTTTGCTATAATAAACAATACAAAAATGTATTACAGAGGATCGGAAAAATGAAAAAGATTATTTCACTTTTGATCTGCGCCGTGCTTCTTCTTTCGGCGCTCGTATCATGTACAGGTTCCGCCGGGTCGGATCAGTCCGCTCAGACCCCTTCCGGGCAAACAGAAGACAGCGTCGATCCCGGCGTTGATGAAAGCTCCGGCGATGTGACTGAGGTTTCGGGCGCAGCCGCCCGCATAAAAGAGCTCGACGCGCTTCTTGAAGAATCGCTTCCTGAATCTTACGTTCCTCATAATATCGCGTCCGGGTGTTCATACACCTATACAAGAGAACCTCATAATTCCGCTCAGGACAAGGGCGGCGCTCTGACCGACTCCTATGTTTGCGACGTTGAAAGCAGTGAATGGGTCGGTTTTATAGGCAAAAAAGAAGATATATGTATAACTCTCGATCTCGGCGGCCTAAAGCATGATCTGTGCGGCGCTTCGCTGGACGTGCTTTTCAACGAGACCACCGGCAGGAACGTGCCTAAGACCTGTGAATTCTGGGTGTCCGAAGACGGAGAGAATTATGTGCTCCTCGGCAAATCTGCGCGGTATCCCACCGTTTTCTACGGCAAGTTCGTATATAAGCACGCTTATTTTTCGCAAAAGACATTTTCCGCGGCGTACGTTAAGGTAGTACTTACCGATTTTATATCGCTCTGGACTTATGTCGATAATCTTTGCGTTTATGATATTTCCGGCAGCGCTTCGGGCGAAGTTGATGATTCCTATTACGTCAACGAACCGATGCCGGAAAACGTAGTACCGAGCTATTGGCCCGAAAGTGACGGATGGGATGAGAAGACCAATCTCATTCGCGGGCTGAGTCAGCGCGTTTACAGCAACGTTGCGATCTCGGATGATCTTGCTACCGCTTACTACAACACTCCTGCGGATTCTCCGCTTCTGACAAACGGCAAGTACGGCGACGGAGACTATTCAAATTCGGAGTATTTCCATATTACCCGCGCCTCCGGCAGGACTTTCATATACGATCTCGGTAATATTTCTGCAGTCTCAAGTGCTGTTGTCGGGTTGTTCGCACGTGAAACGGCGGGGATCGCCGCGCCTGACAGCGTAAAAGTCCTCATTTCGGAAAATGGCACGGAATGGCAGACTGTTGCATATAAAAAATCAAACCAGTATACGTCTTTCACCAAATCGCGTGACGAGATAGTACTCGGTTTTTCCGGAGTATATAAAGCGAGGTTCGTAAAATTCGAGCTTTTAATATCTTCTCACGTTTGGTTGGATGAATTTGAAGTATACGGCACCAAAAAGATACCCGAAGACGCAAAAGTCATTGTCCCGGATACCGAAGAACAGTTTGAGGACGGGTTCAACGATCCCGCTGATCTTGGCGGCAGCGAAAACATACTGCTCGCATATACCTTTATCCCCAACTCCGCCGCAGGTCATGTGAGCAAGGAAAAGTACAAACCGTATGTCGCATATGTAGATACAGAGGGCAACGTTAAAGATACCTTTTTCGATTCGTTCCTTTTCCTGCCCTGTGTTCGCCAGCTTTCATCCGGCGCCTATCTCTTTTCCTCTTCCTCTGTACCGGCTGTGATGACCGATTGGATCGATTATCAGGACGATGTGTTCTGGGAAGATTCCAACGTGAACGCGCTTGAACAGGCGGCTGAGGAAGTCAAGTCAGAGCTCGACGGGAATATGGATAAGATCAAGGTATTCTTTACTATACTCAACCCCAACAACCGGGCTAAGCACTTCGGCGACGTTGACGGTGACGGAGTCGAAGAGAATATGCAGAAAATAGCGGACCGCAAAAAGGTCGTCAAATGGTGGATAGATTCGTATATCGAACGCTTCAATGCCGCAAACTATCAGAATCTAGAACTTAACGGCTTCTACTGGTATGATGAAAGCGTCGGACTCAACGACAGCCTTATACGTGAAACGCTCGCATTCGCCGCTGAGTACGTACATCAGCTCGGTTATTACCTGATCTGGATCCCTTATCATCAGGCGTCTGGTTTTTCCGAATGGAAATCGTTCGGTTTTGACGCCGCCAATATGCAGCCGAACTATATGTTCCATGCAGATCAGACCGTAAAAGTCGTATACACAAACGCCGAGCTGTGCAAAAAATACGGGATGGGCGTTGAGATCGAAATGGACGGCACCGCGCTCAGAGATCCTGAATTCCGCAAACGTTATATAGAATACCTTAAGGTCGGCGCCGAGACCGGCTACATGAACGCTGTAAAAATGTATTATCAGGACGGCTGTCCGGGACTGCTCCTTCACTGCGCGACCGGGAGCGCGGAAAACCGCTATCTTTACGACTTGACTTATAAGTACGCAAAGCGCATGCTTTCTGCTGACGGAAGCGATATTACGGGTACTGATTTCTCGGTTCAAAAAGATTCTCATTACGTCGGATCTCTGGTAGCCGACGGAGAACTCTGCACAAAATGCGAAATAGTCATCAATCCGCTTTACGGTACTGCCGCGGTATCGCCTTCAGGCGAGATCCGCTACGAACCGATCGAAGGTTTTACCGGTACGGATTATTTTGACGTGATCGTTTCCACCGGCGTGGCAGAAACGCGAGTAAGGATAAACGTAACAGTTTCCGAATAAGGAGGTGCGCCATGTATAAGTCCGATATGTCTGCCGGGTTTTACGCCCGTATAAAAGCGCTTGCGACCGGTAAAAAATTTGCGGTAGTGCTTATAGTATTCGCCGTCGTTACCGCTGCATCTGTCGCTTACGACGTAGCGGCGCATGGTGTGCTCTATGCTTTGGGAAGCATTCCTTCGGTGCTTGAAGTTGTCGGTTTGCTGATGTTCCGCTCCGCGTGTTTTGCGGAAAAAGATCCGCCGCGCACTTCCGGACTCACCATGGTATATGTGGTGCAGATCGTGACAGGCGCGCTCTCGACACTTGCGCTGGTGGTTTCGGGCATTACAGTGATTGCGATCTCATCCGGTGATTTTGCTTACTTGCTGGATGAGCTGAAGGCACAGTTTTCAGGTGCTTTCTCCGATTCTTTGGGCTTAACGGGTGAGCAAATCAAGCGTTATATCATCATAATCCTGTTCGGTGCGGCCGCTGTTTCGGCGCTTTATTTCACTTTTTCCGCCTTTGGCGCCAAGCGGGTGCGCGATTCGGTCAGGAACGGATACGTACGCCGCCCCGTTCCGGCAGGGCTCATAACTTTGCTTATCATCGCGGCTGTTTTGCAGGCGTTTTCAACCATAGGAACTTCGGGATTTCTCAGAGCGCTTGTATATGCCGCCGGAGCGGCAAAGTTTGCGCTCTTCGCATATTGCGGCTACAGATTCAATAAAGAATTCCCGGTAGTCCCCATGTAGAACGTAAAAATAACGGACTTACGTCATAAGGTGTAAGTCCGTTTTTGTATCGTCTGTCATTTATCAAGTTCACTTATAATGCAGCCGATGCTTTGCATTATGTGATCCGGCCGGTTGTCGTCGTTTATATCTTCCAAGGTGCTTTCACCCGTCAGCACCAGTATCGAGGTGATCCCGTGTTTTTTGCCAAGGGCGATATCGGTATATAGGCGGTCGCCGACAACGGCGGCGTAATCAAAATCAACTCCGGCCATCCGCGCAAGGTAATCGGCGGTCTCGTAATACGGTTTGCCGAAATAGCGCGGCGTCACGCCGGTCGAAGCGGTTATTAGCGCGCAGATAGAACCGCTGTCAGGTATGAACCCGTCCTTCGTAGGGCAGTTGAAGTCCGGGTGAGTCGAATAAAAGATCGCTCCGTTGCGTATAAGACGGCAGGCGTTGTCAAGCTTCCCGTAAGTCAGCGTCGTGTCGAACGAAGAAACGACAATATCGGCAGAACTTCCGTCGGTGAGTATTATCCCGGCGGATGCGAACGATTCTTCCAAAGCAGGCGTACCGACAAGATAAACGCTCTGATCGGGATGATTGCGTTTCAAAAAGTCAATGGTCACGTCTGCAGAGGAATATATGTCTCCGTCGTCTGCGGGAAAACCTATGCGACGGAGTTTTTCGTAATACATGCTGATGCTTTTGGAAGCGTTATTGGTAAAGTAGAGTATGCGTATCCCGTGCGATCTGCAGTATTTTACAAACTCTATCGCTCCGGGGATAGGAGTGGAATCGAGGTATATGGTCCCGTCCATATCGAGAATGAAAAGTTTCTTGGCGGAAAGGTCGTTATTCATATAAAAGCTCCGTTTTTTGTTCAGTATGCAATAATTATATATCACCGCTTTGTAAAATGCAACGAAAAAAAGCATAAATCTTGAAAAAAGCAAATTTGGGTGTTATAATTTATACAGAGGTGATACTTGTGTTCAGATTCGGCGGAAAATTTTATATCAGCGTGGATCTCGAAGGCCTTGCATGCGTCATAGGCGAATACGGCAAAGGGCTCGGCTTTGATACGCCCGGTTATGCTTTTGCCCGTGGGGAAGCGACCGAGGAAGTGAATGCCGCCGTGCGCGCGTTGTACGATGCCGGCGCGAGCGAAGTCTGGGTATGGGACAGCCACGGCAAAGGATACAATCTGCTTTACGAAAAACTCGACCCGCGCACAAAAATAGTCATGGGCGCCGGCAGCAAAAAGCGTTTTCCGTTTATAGAATCCGGCTTCGACGGAGTCTTGTTCATAGGGTACCACGCTTACGATACGCCCAATGCCGTACTCGCTCACGTTTATTCTTCGGCAACGTATCAGTCCATGCATATCAACGGCTTGCCTGTCGGCGAAGCGCAGATCGACGGCGCCATAGCGGGGAAATACGGCGCGCCCGTTATATTCCTGTCTTCAGACGATAACTGCGTAGCTCAGGCGAAAGCTTCGTTCCCCGGGGTCGCTACCGTCGTGACAAAGCGTTCGCTTGCGTGGAATAGCTGCGTTTCCGAACACCCGTCGAAAGTCAGGGAAGATATATATAATACCGTTCTCGCTGCCGCCTCGAACCCGCTGCCGGCTCCATTTACTTTCGGCACGCCGTTTGAATACGAGGTGCGTTTCAAGCGGATCGAATATGCGGAATCTTGTTCGCTTATAAGCTGCGATAACACACCTTTCGGCCGCGTAGACGCGTACACCGTAAAAGGTACGCTTGCCGACCCCGAAGACATATTAAGGTGAACCGGATGGAAGACAATACGTTCGTTTCATATACCAGAGCGCAGAAAAAACAAATGCGCGCCGATAGAAAACGTATTTTTCACGTCGTCGAGCATTTTGATTTTATAAGCGTAATAGAAGGATCTCCCGTTCAGCTTTTTGACGGATACGTAGTTTCGGACGTAGAAACGCATGAATTATTCGCTTCGTTTGAATTCCAGAACCTTTCGCAAAAAGAAATAGCGCGTCTGCATATACGTCTGCTACTGTTCAAAGATCTTGAAAACGTTCCGTATCAGAAGATCCCGTTCACGTATTCATACCGTAATCTTTCCTGGGGACTGCGCCGTATGCCTGAACTCGAGCGTCAAAAGGGCAAAAAGGCCAGAGAGCCGGTCAATATCCGTATAACCGAATATTTCGGCAACGCGTCGTTCATCAAACTGCCGGAGTCATATTTCAAAAAGATAAAGCTCGAGCTCATGGCTGTCGAATACGCCGACGGCGAAATACAGAATCTCGGCATAATAGTGAGCAACGGCGTCAAGCGCGTCGCCGATCTGGGCGATGAAGAGGTCTATGCGTACAGCAAACTCAATATCTACAGCGAAGCGGAACAGTATTATCCCACGAGCTACGTTCCGCAAGTCACCGAGCACGCCTGGCTTTGCTGCTGCGGCAGCAAGAACCTTATTTCCGACGATATCTGCCCGCGATGCGGCAGAGACCGCGAATGGCAGGTGACGCATATCAGCGAGGCCGCGCTTACCGAAAAGGTAGCGTCGCTCAAGCGTGAAAGCGACAAACAGCTCGTTGATAAGACTCATTTTTCCGGCTACGAAAAAGAACAGACCGAGGAAGAAAAGCAGGAAAAGATGCGCGAATACGAAAAAGTGCTCCAGCGCGTTGCCGAGGACGAACGCAGGAACGAGCACCGCAAGATGATGATAATACCCAAGATCTTGATTTTTTTCGGCGCAATGCTTTTGCTGATATATATTCTGCAGAACATATGATAATGAACGCGGCGGAAGATCGTTACGCTTCCGCCGCGCTTTTTTTGTGCGGGTTCAATATATTTTTTGGAATTTTCTGACGCCCCAGGTCATCGCCAGTCCGCGATATACGGCAAACTGCAACAAATACAGCGATAAAAGCCCTATCGCGAGCGTGACGGAATCGAGATGCAGGAATAACATCCCGAGCACCGCGAGTACAATGCAAACAGTACAGCTTACAACGGAAAAGAGAACATAGAGCCCCGCGGCCGCGCTCTGTTTGATGACTTGAGTTTCGTTTTGCCAGTTGAGTTTAGGCACGAGCAAATTGACTACGAGTCCGGCGTATGAAGCCGCCAGCAAAACCACCACGGCTATTGCAAAAAGAAGCAGAGACTGCACTAACGAAAAACCGATCACAATACAGATCACGGCTATGGCTATTACTGCGACCGGGAGCTGGATGATGATGTTGGTCAACGCTTTTGCGTTGAAAACCGTTTTGATGTCAACCGGTATGGAACGCAGGATCCAAAGCGTTTTTGCTTCGAGTGAGATAGAGCTTACGGAGGTGGAAGTGATCCCGCACGAAAGTATTATAAGACAGACCATTATAAGATATATGAGATCCGCCTGAACGCCGGGGATCTCGCTGGGGATCGCCTTTATTTTGAAAGAAAGTATCGCGTACATGGCGAGCATTAGCATGCTGGAACATGAATTCAGGATATACATCGACGATGACAGAACGCGCTTGATCTCTTTGCCGAGAAAAGTGCCGAAAGCGCTGCTCGTTTTACCGGCGGAATACTTGTAATCGGAAACTGTACGTTCGCAATTGAAAGAAGCTACCAGCGAAGAATATTTCAATGATATGAGCAGGAACAGTATTACGAGCGGCAGCAGGTTGACGGCAATGAACAGCAGCAGGGAAAGCACGTTTCCGCTGTATGCGTCAACAAACAGCGAAGCCGGAAAATAGAACGACGTCACTTTATCTATAAGCCGTTGCGCGTTGGCGATTATAAAATTGCCGTGCAAGGTGCTGCCCGCATAGTAGATCAATACAAGAGCAACGCTCGCAATTACAGTCAGAGCGGTAGTTATCTGGTTTTTATGTTTGAAATTCCGTATGATCATCCCCACGGCGAACGCGATCGTTACACCAATGCTCATCGGCAACAGCGGAGCTATGAATATCCCCGCTATACCGGTTATCAACGTTAGTGGAGTGATACCGTCGAGCACGAAGAACGTTACCATAGATACGCCGAGCGATATAAAGGATATCAATACTTCGCTCAGATAAAACTGCGTGAACTTTACGGCGAGTATCTTGCGGTGCGAAACCGGGAGAGGGAAGAGGATCTGCAGATCTTTTGCCTTGAACAAAAAGCCGGCTGAGGTGAAAAGCGCACTTATCAGGTTCAGGATAGCCGAAGCCGTAATAAACAGACCCGGTACAAGCATCTTCAGCCCGACGTCGGCCAAGTTTTTGTAGAGAAATACCGTTATGACTGCCGAAAGCGCCGCGAGATAAACCCCAAGGAAAGCAAACAGAATGACTATGCCAATCTTTTTGCCCTTGCTCCTGGCGTTAAAGCCGAACTTTGTAGACGAAAAAGTGTACGAGAGCCCGGATTTTAGCAGTACGAAGAAATTGTTTTTCAAATCAAATCCCCCCGAATATCAGACAAGTTCCAAAAACAGCTCTTCCAGAGATGAATCGCCGCGCACGTCGTCGATAAGCCCGCTGCGGACGAGCTTGCCTTCTTTTATAATGGCGATCTTGTTGCAGAGCTTTTCGGCAACTTCAAGCACGTGAGTGGAAAAGAATATTGAACCGCCGCCGGCGCAGAGCTCGCGCATGAATTCTTTAAGAGTGAAAGCCGCTTTTGGGTCTAACCCTACGAACGGTTCGTCCAAAATGAGCAGGCGCGGCTTATGGACAAATGCAGAAATAAGCGCCAGCTTTTGTTTCATGCCGTGCGAATACGAGGAGATCGGCGAACCGAGATTCCCGGTCAGCTCAAACGCATCAGCATACCGCGGTATGAGCCGGTCGCGTTCTTCCTGAGAAACGCCGAACACGTTGGCTATAAAGTTTATATACTTTATACCTGTCATATTTTCGTAAAGATCGGGGTTGTCGGGAATATACGCTATATGCGATTTGTACGCTTCCGGCTGCTTTTTAAGATCTATGGAGTCAAATGTCACCGAGCCGGATTCAAACGGTATTATTCCGGTGATCGATTTCAGTGTAGTGGTCTTGCCGGCTCCGTTATGACCGATAAAACCGTAAATGTCGCTGTTTTCGATCGTGAGCGAAAGCGAATCGACCGCTTTTTTTTCGGGCGAATATGATTTTGTGAGCGAATCTATAACGAGCATAAGGAAATTCCTCCTAATATACAGTAAACGCTGCCGCGGGCGGCAGCGTTTATGGTTTTTTTGTGTATTATCAGTGAACTATGCACTGTTCGGTCTCTTTATCGAAGATGTGGATATGGTTGATATCGATAGAGACTTTGATCTTGTCACCGGCTTTGGTCTTCGTACGGGAAGATACGCGGGCGATGAGGGTGACAGCGTCGTCGAGATCGTCTTCGCCGGTCTTGGCAACGTCCATATACAGATAAGTTTCAGCGCCCATGAGTTCGGTGAATTCTATATAAACATCGATGGATGCGTCGGGGTTGGCTTCGACGGCTTCGGAATTGTCGTTGAGCAATTCGGGACGGATACCGACGACGACTTCTTTGCCTATGTAGGGCTTAAGAGCGTCTTCTTCAGCTTTGTCCTTGGGGATCTTGAACTTGGCTTTGCCTTCTGCAAATTCGAACCAAACGTCGGATTCGCCTTTTGCCTGGGTAAGTTTGCCTTCTACAAAGTTCATCTGCGGAGTGCCTATGAAGCCGGCGACGAACATGTTGCAGGGAAGATCATAGAGGTTCTGCGGTGTATCAACCTGCTGGATAAGACCGTCTTTCATGACGACGATACGGGTAGCCATCGTCATAGCTTCTACCTGGTCGTGAGTAACGTATATAAAGGTGGTCTTTAATCTCTGGTGAAGTTTGGTAAGCTCGCTTCTCATGGATGCACGGAGCTTGGCGTCCAAGTTGGAAAGAGGTTCGTCGAGAAGGAATACCTTAGGTTCACGGACTATGGCACGGCCGAGCGCGACACGCTGTTTCTGACCGCCGGAAAGCGCCTTGGGGCGTCTGTCGAGCAGGTGGGATATGTCGAGTATCTTGGCGGCTTCTTCAACGCGGCGTTTGATCTCGTCTTTTCTGACTTTGCGCAGCTTAAGACCGAAAGCCATGTTTTCGAAAACGGTCATATGAGGGTACAGAGCGTAGTTCTGGAACACCATTGCGATATCGCGGTCTTTAGGAGCAACGTCGTTGACGCGTTTGCTATCTATGAAAAGTTCACCGTCGGTGATCTCTTCAAGGCCGGCGATCATACGCAGTGTAGTGGATTTACCGCAGCCGGAAGGACCGACGAGAACGATAAACTCTTTGTCCTTGACTTCGAGACAGAAATCCGATACAGCGGTGACTCCGCCGGGATATCTCTTATAAATATGTTTAAAAAGTACGCTTGCCATCATTTACCTCCTGAATCGCAAGGTCATGCCTTGCCACGTTTCTACGCTATATAATAACAAAAATGCGAGCAAAATAAAAGAGGGTATTTATCCAAAAATTAATGCCTCGCTTTGTTCATATTGCATAATGGATAACGTTCAGCGGACGCCGCGCAGTTTTTCGGTTTCTTCCAAAGTTAAAAATCTGTATTTTCCTTCTGCCAGCGTGCTATCCAGTTCCAACGGCCCGAACGAAATCCGCTTAAGATAAGTGACTTTGTTCCCGACGTAGGCGAACATGCGTTTTATTTGGTGAAATTTCCCTTCGGTGACGGTTATGGTCCCGGATCTCCGCTCCGATACGATCGTCGCGGGCTTGGTGACGGTCCCGTCCATCGGAACGCCTTGGCTCAGCAGATCGGCATCATCTCGCGAAAGATCGCTTTCAAGTTCAAAATAATATGTCTTGGAAACGTGTTTCTTGGGCGAAAGCAGATCGTGCGCGAGAGGCCCGTCGTTGGTTATCACAAGCAACCCCACGGTATCCTTGTCCAGCCGCCCGGCGGGGAAAATCCCGCGCGCGCGGTCTTCCGGAGCAAGCAGATCCAGAACCGTCGGCCCGTTGTCTTCTGTAGCACAGACGTATCCGGCGGGTTTGTTCATCATATAGTAAAAGAATTTCCTGCGTTCTATCGGCTTGCCGTCGAGCGATATGACGTCGGCGTCGTCGGCTTTTTCGTCGGATGAACGCACGACGGCTCCGTTGACCGCGATCCGCCCTTTTTTAGCGGCGGCTCGCGCTTCGGAGCGCGTCATTATATTGCTTTCGGAAAGTATTTTGTCTATCCTTGTTTTCATCATGCCCCTCCGGCGATCAGTTTTCCTATTTCACGCATAACATATACCAGCTCGGGAAAAATGAGCAAGGCGGCCGCAAATATCACAAAGAATACCAACAGCCCCAAAACGAATCCGGCGGCGAACGGACGGTATTTCACAAAGCATCACCGTAGATATTATTGCCTCCGCCGACGGCTTTTAATCTATCACAAAGCCGTGAACGAAACCGTCTCCGTCAAGACCCGAAACGTCGCCGGCGATGATATCGCCGCGGTAGACGAGCATGGTGAAAGCCACTTTGCCTTCGTAGTTGGGGTATCCGGTAAGATAATATGTGTAGCGAGTCACGGTCTTCCCTTTGTATTTTTTAAGATTAAGACCCTGCGCGCGCTGGATGTCGTTGTATCTTTTGTATACCGCGTCGAATTTCTCCGGTATTGTCACGGTCTCTTTTTCGTAATTCAGCTCGTTGACCTCGTACCCGAAACTTTTTATAAAAGCGACTCGCCTTTCGTTGGTCTCCATATCGGAATAATCGGTGTTTATCATTGCTGCTTCGCTCGCTTTTTCGTATGTCGGTACAAGCGCCACGAGAAGAACAAGCGCTGTTACCGAAGCGAGCAGCACGGCAAAGAATTTGATGCTAGAAGCTTTTACGGTACAAATAAACATTTTTATCCCTCCGTCGGTTTTGTTAAATTATATTTCCGGCGTCGGCTCAATATGCTATTCGTCCGCTGTCATTTCATCTTCGAGTGTAATATATTCGTCATAGTATTTGTCAAGGATTTCGCGTATCCCGTTCTGTTCTGCGTCGAGCGAAGCGAGCAGTACGTAATCGGCCGCATTTTCGGCGGAAAGCTTTTCTATTTCGCCCAAGCGCGATTCGAGACGCGCTATTTCGCCGGAAAGGAACGCGTAGCGCTTTTCGCGTGTGCGGCGTTCGGATTTTTTCTTTTTTGAGTTTTCAAAATCCGCTTTTCCCGCGGCCTCTTTCGGCCCTTCTTTTACCGGTTCCGCCTTTTGGCGCTTTTGCAGGAATTCACCGTATCCTCCCCTGAAATCGAAATACCCTTTGGGGTAACCCGCGCGGTCGATCTCTATTATTCGCGTGCCGATACGGTTTATAAAGTACCTGTCGTGCGATACGGCGAGCACCGTCCCGTCGAACGATTCGAGCGCGGTCTCGAACGCCTCTTTAGAAGGAATGTCAAGATGGTTTGTCGGCTCGTCGAGTATCAGCAGCGAAACTTTTTTAAGGATCAGCTTGGCTATCGAAAGGCGGGCGCGTTCACCGCCGGAAAGCACGTTGACTTTTTTGAACGCGTCGTCTCCGGTGAACCCGAATGATCCCAGCATGGTGCGGGCGTTCACCGGCAAAAGCGTTTTGTCGGCTTGCAGCATCTCGTCGAGCACGGTGTTGTTTTCGTCGAGCAGCTGGACTTCTTGATCGTAGTAGCCGGCAGTCTGACCGTATCCGAGTTCGCATACGCCGGAATCGGCAGCCACAGAGCCGGTTATTATCTTGAGCAAGGTGGATTTGCCGCAGCCGTTCGCGCCTATTATCAGGACGCGCTCGCCGCGGCTTATCTCCGCCGAAAAATCGGTGAAAAGCACGTTTTCACCGAACCTTTTCGAAAGGTTACGCACCGAAAGCACGGAATAGCCGGAACTTTTTGACTGAAAATTTATTCTGACCGATCTGGGCGGCTCTTTGGGTCTCTCTATGCGTTCTATTTTGTCCAAAAGCTTTTGACGCGATTTGGCCGCGATAAAATTCTTTTCACGCCCCCAACGGATCTGGTTTTCTATATACGCTTCTATGCGTTTTATTTCTTTCTGCTGCAGTTCGTAATGCTTACGCTGCGTTTCGAGCGCAGCGCGCTTCTTTTCGGCAAATTCAGAATATCCGCCTTTGTATTGAGTGACGGTGAGATTTTCGAGCTCGAGAGTATCGGTGGTCACGCGGTCCAGAAAATATCTGTCGTGCGATATTATTATAAAAGTGCGCGGCGATGAAAGAATATAGCTTTCGAGCCATTCTATCGTGTCAGTGTCAAGATGGTTCGTAGGTTCGTCGAGTATGATTATATCGTTATCAGATATAAGAAGGGAAGCCAACGCAAGACGCGTTTTCTGCCCGCCGGAAAGCGAATCCGCCGGAAAATCGCGCATATCCGCGCCGAATCCGAACCGCGCCAGCATGGATTTGATACGCGTTTTGTATTCGTTGCCGCCTTTTATTTCGAAATCGTGCCGCAGTCTTTCGTATTCTATGAGTCTGTTCGGGTCGGATTCCGCTGACGCCAGGACTTGTTGCAGCCGCTCTTCTGCGGCGGCAAGGTCGGCAAAACAAGCGGCCGCCGCTCCGTATACGGTCTTTCCGCGAAAATCGTCTTCCGCTCTCTGCGCCAGCATCCCGACCTTTATTCCGCTCTGAACGGAGACCGTGCCGGAGGTGGGTTCGATCTTTCCGGCGATAACGGAGGCAAGCGTGGATTTGCCGGCGCCGTTCACTCCGATGACTCCAAGCCGCGCTCCTGCGTTCAGCGAAAACGAAATGTCCTTGAGTATATATTCAGTTCCGTAGATCAGCGACACGCCGTCGCACGTTAAAATGTTCAAAACAGTATCTCCGATTCTTGTTTTGTGAAATTATACCATATTTGGTCTGTATTTTCAAGTGTTGTGATTGACAAACGGTGAAAAACGTGTTATAATTAGTCAAATCTAAAAGAAAGTAGGTATCATTATGGGACTCATCAAAGCAGTTTTGGGTGCTGCCGGCGGCTTCCTTGCTGATCAGTGGCGCGAGTATTTCTATTGTGACGCACTTGATGCGAACACTCTTGTTACCAAAGGTATACATCGTACAGGTAAGAGGAGTTCCAACACTAAAGGCTCCGATAACGTTATCTCCAACGGTTCGATCGTTGCCGTCAACGAAGGTCAGTGCATGATCATCGTCGACCAGGGCAAGATCACCGAATTCTGCGCCGAAGCAGGCGAATTCCTTTACGATTCATCTTCCGAACCTTCGCTGTTCTACGGCAAGCTCGGCAAAAACCTCATCGAATCGTTCAAAGCTGTAGGCAAACGTATCGCGTTCGGCGGTGAACCCCCCAAGGATCAGCGCGTTTACTATTTCAACACCAAAGAAATCACCGATAATAAATTCGGTACTCAAAACCCCGTCCCGTTCAAAGTTGTCATAAATGAACAGCTTGGTTATAAGCTTTCCGTAGACCTTCGCTGCCACGGCGTGTATTCTTACAAGATCGTTGACCCGCTCCTGTTCTACACCAACGTGTGCGGTAACGTTGCCGAAAGCTACGACCGTTCAAACATAGACGCCATGCTCAAAGGCGAACTCATCATGGCTCTCCAGCCCGCTCTCGCCACTCTTTCCGCTGCCGGCGTCTCTTACGATCAGATCCCGGCTCACACCAAAGAAGTGCGTGACGCTCTCAACGTCGAACTCAAAGGCGAATGGGGCAAACGCGGTATAGAAGTATTCTCCATGAACATGGGCGTTCCTTCGATCCCCGAAGAACAGCGCAAGAAGATAACCGAATGGGAAGAAACCAGCATGACGCTGAATCCCAACACTGCTGCCGCCCGTATGGTCGGCGGTCAGATCTCGGCCATGAACACCGCTGCCGGCAACCAGGGCGGCGCTATGACCGGCTTCCTCGGTATGGGTATGGCAATGAACGCCGGCGGCGCGAACGCCGCTGCGCTCTATAACATGGCTCAGCAGAATCCGCAGAACCCCAATCCTCCTGCAGCTCCCGAACAGGCCGCTCCCGCAGGCTGGACCTGCTCATGCGGCGCAGCCGGCAACACCGGCAAGTTCTGCGCTGAATGCGGCGCTGCCAAACCTCAGGATCAGGCCGGCTGGACTTGTGCCTGCGGTGCGGTAAACAAAGGCAAATTCTGCTCAGAATGCGGCGCAAAGAAACCGGCGGACGCTCCGCTTTATAAGTGCGACAAGTGTGGTTGGGAACCCGAAGATCCCAAGAATCCGCCTAAATTCTGCCCGGAATGCGGCGATCGTTTCGACGATAACGACATTCAGTAATATTTCTTATGGACCGTGAAGATCTTAACATAAGCGAGGATTTTTACGCCAACCCCACAATAGCAGATACACAACGCGAGACGGACAAACATTGTCCGTCTTGCGGCGCTCATATGCACTTCGACCCGGAAACGGGCAAACTGAAGTGCGATTACTGCGGGGAAACGCGTGCTTTCGAAGATCCCGATCCTCCACGAGTCGAGGAGATACCTATAGAAGACGCCAAAGAGCGCGAAAGTCTCAAATGGGGCAGCGCGGTCAAAAGCGTCATATGTAAATCATGCGGCGCTGAATCGATATACGACGACCTCAAAGTATCGGACGTATGTCCGTACTGCGGGTCAAACCTTGTCGTCGACGCCGACGCGCCTGAAGCGATGCCGCCCAACGGAGTATGCGGTTTCCGCATTACGCTCAAGGAGGCGGCGGAGCGGTTCAAAAAATGGATCAAACATCGCTTCTTCGCGCCGAATATAGTTCAAAAGTCTGCTAAACCGGAAGCGTTCAGCGGCGTTTATATGCCTTACTGGACGTTTGATACAGACACATTCTCTTCATACACCGCGCGCTACGGTATCGACCGTACCGAGACCGACAGCGACGGACACAGTCATACAGTCACCGACTGGTACAGGACGAGCGGCACGTTCGATTATTTCATCGACGACCTTCCCGTTCCCGGTACGGAACGTTATGACAGATCCATCCTTTCGCAGATCCAGCCGTTCGATACCAATAACAGTGTGCCTTACCGTCCGGAATATATTGCCGGTTTTCTTGCCGAACGCTATTCCGTCGGTATAGACGATGCGTGGGAGATCGGCAAGGGCAGCGCAAAGTCGCTGCTTGAATCGAGGATCCGCAGCAAGATCCTTAACGAGCACAACGCAGACAGGGTAAGCGACCTCAACGTCGAAAGCGACTTCTTCAATGTAAAATTCAAATACATAATGCTACCGGTATGGCTTTCCTCGTTCCGCTATAAAGAAAAGATCTATAACTTTATGGTGAACGGGCAAACAGGCAAGGTGGGCGGAAAGACTCCGGTCGCCAAATGGAAAGTCACGCTTGCCGTTATTTTCGGGCTTGCGCTGTTCGCGGGTTTGCTCTATATTTATAATTTAACGCAAAATTAAGAAAGGCGGAGTCACAGGTGAAAAACAAAAGGTCACTAATGGCTTTGGCCGCGGCGTTGGCGCTGCTGTTTTCGGCAGCGCTTTTCTCTCTAAGATTCGGCGTAAGCGCCGAAGACGCTGCGGTCTTGTATGTCAATGCAATCGACGTCACGGGTGCAGAAGGGCATTCGCTTATCGTTACGCCCCGCAGAGGCGTCAACGTCGGCACCGGTGAAACTTCTTATTCGTGGTGGCGCTCCGCCACATTTGAATGGAGCGACGAGGAAGCCGCGTATATAGTGCGCAGCGTCGACCTCAACGCCGACGGCGTAAACGGCAAAAACAACTATATTCCCGAAAACGGGTTCGTGCTGCTTGTAAATATCGGCAACGATTACGGCAATATCAGCTATATCAACAAGTATTCGACCGATACCTTCAATGCGCTTGCTTCCGTAAAAGCGGGTGACAAGGCGTACCTTGCCGGTATCGATATTGCCGGAAGAAAGATCGATATATCATCCGGCAAGCATTACGATAAAGATTTTGTCACAAACGCACGTATCTATATAAACGAAAAGCCCGCAGACGTCGAATGCTACACTCCCGATATGTCCTCGGAGCGTCTGCCGGGACCGACGCTCGATGTGGCGCCGGTATATTCCGAAAACGTAAATATAGATCTTTCGTGGCAGCCGGTTGAAGGCGCGGATTATTATCTGGTGAACGTGAATACTTCGTCGGTCATTCCGGACGGGCATCTCATATACGCCAACAAAAAAACGACCGATCCGTCTTTCACGGTCGAAAGCAATAAATTGTCCGTGGGAAATAAGTACACCGTTTCCGTCACAGCTTGCGCCGAAGGGAAACGCAGCTCGTTCAACGTCCGCTATACGTTTTTTATAGTCAGCGAAAAAGCGGCCGACAGTCCGTTCGTAGGTAAGACAATCGTCGCTTTCGGCGAT
Organism: uncultured Ruminococcus sp.; assembly: GCA_902772845.1. Lineage (GTDB taxonomy): Bacteria > Bacillota > Clostridia > Oscillospirales > CAG-382 > UBA1206. The sequence continues at coordinate 3,032 of CACYCI010000126.1, read as the reverse complement.
TCGCTCACCGCGTTCACGGGATGGGTGTCTATGCTCGCCGGCGAGCTGGGCACCGACGTCATCAATTCCGGTGTCGGCGGCGATAAGACGACCGACGCGCTGTCGCGCCTTAAAAAAGACGTGCTCGACAAAGAGCCGGACATAGTGCTTATAATGTTCGGAATGAACGATCAGGCTATGCAGATCTCAACATCGTCGCCTCTCGTTGGCATACGGGCATACGAGCGCAATATGCGCAAGATCATCAACGCCGTACTCGATATCGGCGCCGAACCGGTGCTTATGACCTGCAATAACGTCTGCACCGACACCGGCTATTACGTAAAAGGTGAGTACGGGCTTGATTACGGTACCGGGAATATCCAAAAGTATTTTGAAGTCTTGCACAAGCTAGCAGAGGAATACGGTATAAATCTTATCGATATGAACTCCCGTATCGCCGAGGAAGGGCTGAAAGACTCGTTCATCTGTGCTCCGGGCGACGGGATACATCTTTCCAAAAACGGTCAGGAATGCTTTACCCGCTGGATATCCGACTATATGTATAACGATTTCTTCGAAAGCATCAGGCCGGTCGAAGAAAGCAGCGAAATATCTGAGCCGGAAAGCAGCGTTGAAGAAAGCAGCAAGATCACTGAAGTATCGCAGCCCGTATCGGGGCCGGTATCCGAACAGGAACAAAGCGCATCTGAAGTGCCTGAAAAAACCGGGATGGCGGTCAAGATAATAATAGGCGCGGCAATCGCGCTCGCGGCGGCAGGCGCGGCGGCGCTTATTGCAAGGCGCACCAAAAGGAAACGTTGAAAAACCGGTAAAAAAACGGCACGGCTGAAAGCTATTCTTTCAGCCGTGCTTTTGCTTTTTGCGCCTATTTCAAACGGTTATTGAATTTGTTTTTCTTTTCGTAGTTCTTGCCGGAGCACAGATCTTCAAACTTTTGCAGTGCTTCTTTTTGCTTGGCGTTTAGCGATTTCGGAACTTCAACGTTCACGGTCACGTACATATCGCCACGCTTGTCGGAATTTACGTATTTTATTCCTTTTCCTCTCAGCGAAAATACCGCACCGGACTGTGTTCCTTCGGGGATGGTGAATTCGCTGCTGCCTTCAAGCGTAGGCACCTTGACCTTGGCTCCGAGCGCCGCTTCAGCATAAGTCAGAGGCATCTCACAATAGATGTCATAATCGCGACGTGCAAAAAAGTTGTGCGGCTTTACTGTGACCTCTATGATAAGATCCCCGGATGGGCCTCCGTTGGAGCCCGCGTTGCCCTGACCGCGCAAAGAAATGCGTTCGCCGTCATCTATGCCGGCTGGAATATTGAATTCAAGCGTCTTTTTGCGGCGCACGATGCCTTCGCCTTTGCATTCGGGGCAAGGGTCTTTTATTATTTTGCCTGTCCCGTGGCAATCCGAACACTGGCGCGTGGTCTGCATCATCCCCAGCATTGTGCGCTGGGTGGATCTGACGGTCCCGGTGCCGTGGCAGGTGTGGCACGTTTCGGGCGATGTTCCTGATTTAGCGCCGCTGCCGCCGCAAGAGGAGCATTTTTCAACGCGATTGAAAGTGACCTGCTTGTGGCAACCGAAAGCGGCTTCTTCAAAGGTGATGGTAATACCCATCCCTATGTCCGATCCGCGCGCGGCTCCGGTGCGCGCCGACCTTGTCGAACCGCCGAAACCGCCGCCGAAGAACGAACTGAAAATGTCGCTCATGTCAAAGCCCATGCCCGAAGGATCGAATCCTCCGCCGCCCATACCGTTGGGATCCACGCCGGCGTGGCCGTACTGATCGTACGCGGCGCGTTTTTCTTTGTCGGAAAGGATCGAATAGGCCTCGTTGATCTCTTTGAATTTGGCTTCAGCCGCTTTGTCGCCGGGGTTAGCGTCCGGATGATATTGTTTGGCAAGCTTAAAATATGCTTTTTTGATCTCCGCGTCCGTGGCGGTCTTCTGCACGCCCAGGACTTCGTAAAAATCTCTTTTTTCTGCCATATGCTTATATACCGTCGGTAAGCGGAGCTTTCACTCCGCTTACCGTCTGCTTTGATTATTTGTTGTCTGTGTCGGTGAAATCTGCGTCGTAAACGCCGTCGCCGTTGGGCTGAGCGCCGCCGTTGCCCGCGCTCTGCGCGCCGCCTGCACCGGGATCGCCGCCCTGCTGGCCGTATATCTTGGAAGAGATATCGTAGAACGCTTTCTGAAGCGCTTCGGTATCGGATTTCATCGCTTCGGTGTTGTTGTCTTTTATATCCTGACGAAGCTTTTCGATAGCCGCGTTGACCGGCGCTTTGTCGGATTCGGTCACCTTGTCGCCGAGATCGGAAAGAGTCTTCTCTGCGGAATAGATCGCGTTTTCGGCATTGTTTTTGGCTTCTATGCCTTCACGCTGTTTCTTGTCTTCCGCGGCATGCATTTCCGCGTCGCGCACCGCTTTTTCTATATCTTCTTTGGACATGTTGCTGGAAGACTGAATGGTGATGTGCTGCTCCTTGCCGGTGCCCTTGTCTTTTGCCGAAACATTGACTATGCCGTTGGCGTCGATATCGAACGTTACTTCTATTTGAGGAACTCCTCTGGGAGCGGGTGCGATACCGTCGAGTATGAATCTGCCGAGCGAAGTGTTGTCGCGGGCCATTTCGCGTTCGCCCTGCAGCACGTTGATCTCAACGGAAGTCTGGCTGTCCGCCGCGGTAGAGAAGATCTGGCTCTTCTGTACGGGGATGGTGGTGTTTCTGTCGATAAGCTTGCAGAACACGCCGCCGAGCGTTTCAAGACCGAGCGAAAGGGGAGTGACGTCGAGCAGGAGCAAGTCTTTCACTTCGCCGCCGAGTACGCCGCCCTGTACCGCCGCGCCTATTGCGACACATTCATCGGGGTTGATGCCCTTGAACGGCTCTTTGCCGATAAAGTTCTTCACAGCGTCCTGAACTGCCGGGATACGCGTCGAGCCGCCTACGAGAAGGACTTTGTCAACTTGCGAAGGCTGCAGACCGGCGTCGGAAAGGACCTGGCGCAGAGGCACCATAGTCTT
>CACYCI010000125.1 GCA_902772845.1 uncultured Ruminococcus sp. | reverse complement strand
TCGTTCAAAAGCGAGCGTCGCCGTACAGACGTACGGCAGTCGAGCTTTTGGACGAAGCGCCGCTTTTTATGAGGAGAGTTTATATTACAGCCACATAAAAATGATACCCGGAGGCAAACGCTGCCTCCGGGCATAAATCATTTTTTAACCGGCGCGTAAATCACCGATTATATGCGGCCCTGATTATTTAGTGATGTTGGTGACGTGAGGCTGAGCACCTTCGTACCAGTAAAGGAAAGCTTCGAGGTCGATCTTATCGCCGACTTTGAGTTCCTTGACAGCTTTGTAAACGTCGGTGTCGGGACCGCAGAGATAGGATTCTACTACCAGCGTGAGCGAAGTGCCGTTGACGTTGACTTTGAAATAGAGGTCGTCGCCTTCCGCGCCGGAGTTGTTCCATTTGTAGAACCAGGCGGTGTCATTGCCTTCGGAATCCTGACCGATAGCTTCGACAGTTGCGCCTTTGACGGCGATGAAAGTATTCATCTTTTCCGCAAGGCCTTCTTTGCCGATGAGCTCAGTGACGTCAGCGGCGGGAGCTTCGTAAGTGCCGTCTTCGACAACGAAGGTGGCGTCGATGATCTCGACTTCGCCGCTCCATTCGGCTTTTGTGCCGGTGACTTTGATCTTTGTGCCTTTTACGAGCGCGTCATATTCTTCCTTGGAGCAGGGCATATCGTAAAGGAAATAGCCGCCGTTTTCATCCTGAGTGTAGAACGTGCCTACGCCAACGCCGTCTTTTTCCCACCAGGACTGTTTTGCCTGGACGTATGTTTCGACAACGACTTTGCTGTCGATTTCCGCAGCGGCGTATTCAGCGTACGTCATAACGGTCTCGGGCTGTTCAGCGGAAGCGGGTTCGGATACTTCGGGGGTCTCGGACTGTTCAGCGGAAGCGGGTTCAGATACGGGGGCTTTGCTTTCGTCTTCGCCTTTCACACAGGAGGCAAGGGCAACGAGCATAGCCAGTGCGAGTAACAATGCAAACAATTTTTTCATTAAGGATCCTTCCTTTCGTTTATAATACGGACTGATATATCCATCCGTTTATACATTGCTATTATAATACAAACTTTTTTGTAAATCAACCGGAAAAATTCATTTCTTCGATTTTTTTACCCTTTGCATTAAAAAAGCGGCGATAATGCACGTCCATGCGACACAAAGCACAATCAAAAGCGCCACGGCGGGTCCGGAAAGAGGCCCTTCGTCGCGTTCGGCTTTTTTAGAATGCTCGTCAAGGTGATACATGGCGTTGACGTCGTTATACAGTTTTTCGTAAAACGCGCCGTCTACGTTCTCTTTGCGGCGGACCGCTTTTACGGTGCTTTCCACCAGCTGTGACGCCGCGCTGCGGAGCGAAGCCGAGCCGTTGAAAACCGGCGTGACGAACGTGTTTTCGATATTGTCTATAAGCAGCTTGCTCGCCGCGAGCTTCACCCAATAGTGGTCGGCGTCGGGTTCGCCCGAGTAATTGAGATATTCGGTGTACGCACTGTCGTTATGCGCGCGGGTAGTCACGGGGACGTAGCCTTCGGTGCCGGAATAGGCGATCTGAGTTTCGTTGGTGAGCAGGAACTGCATGAACAGCCACGACGCGAGCACCTCCTGCGGATCCTTTTTATTGAACAGGCACAAAGACGGCCCCTGCGAGATCATTTTGGGGTTTTCAGGATCGTATTGCGGGACCGTACGGACGGCGATCTCGAAATCGACCACCTTTTCGGAATGGATATCCATAAGCGGCGCCTCGGAGCCCATCCATGTGGCGCCGGCGGTGGAATCCACCGCGAAAATGCACTGGCCGGCGTTGAGGAAATTGCCGGGATAGCCGGAGATCTTAAACGTGGAAAACGCGTTCTTTTTCACCCGGGAAGCGATATCGTCGAGCACGGAACGTGTGGTATCGTTGAATATCTCTATCGTGCCGTCGCTTTGCGAATACGGAGCGTCCTTCTGCCGCAGTACCGTTATAAGCATATTGTCGGTAGATTTGTAAATGAACGGGAGCATTACTTTCTGCCCGTTGACCGCGTAAACGCCGTCGTTATCCTTTTGCGCGGCTTTTTCAGAAACTTCCCACACGAAATCCCAGGTGAGTTCGTCGGGCAGCTCGTATCCGAGCTTTTCAACATAAGTCTTGTTGATATAGCACGCTTCTGTCGACCGCATGAAAGGAAGCGCGTAATACGTTCCGCCGAACGAGCATTCCGCGAGGAACTTAGGAACGATCTCTTCCCTGCTGACGGAATCGAATTTCACGAGCTTTCCGCCCAAGCCGTAATTCGGGTCGTTCATCAGCCGGTCGAGCGGCACCACAACGTTGTCGCCTGTCATATATGTGGCTATGTGGTCGGGGTATGAAATGCAGACGTTGGGCGTGGTCTGCGTGGATATGTTGGTTATGACGTCATTGTATATCACGCTGTAATCGGTGTAGAACTTTATGGTGACGCTGATGTTGGGGTACGCGGATTCGAACGCCTCTTTCGCCTTGTTATAGACGGCGATCTGAGCTTTGTTGGTATCGTTTTTTGCCCAGAATACGATATCGAAATGCCTTTCGGTATCGAATTCCGCTGGGACCGTGAACGCATCCTGCCCGCGTGAGCCGTGGCATGAGCAAAGCGCGACCGGTAACAGCACTGCGGCGACGATCAGCGCGATGACGATTTTTTTCATCCCTTGAGCCCTCCTCTCGAAACGCCCGCCATTATCTTTTTGCGGAAGATGAGGAACAGCACGATGAGCGGCACCGAAATAACGACCACCGCAGCCATCATGGCGGGTATATTGTCGCGCCCGAAACCGTTTTCGCGTATTTCCTGTATGCCGTTGGAAACGAGATAATACGCTTCGTTATCGGTTATAAGGCGCGGCCATACGTATGCGTTCCAGCATTCTATGACCTTGAGTATGGTTATGGTGACGATAGTCGGGCGGCAGATCGGCACAAGCACCTTGAGCAGGAATTTAAGATCCGAAGTGCCGTCAACTTTGGCCGCCTTGTAGATCTCTATCGGGACCTGACCGAAATTTTCTTTGAGCAGATAGATATAGAAAACAGAAGTGGCGGTAGGCAGTATGAGCCCCGTAAAGGTGTTGCGCAGTCCGAGATCGGTGACCGTAACGAAATTGGTGATGATCACGAGCTCGGTAGGGATCATCATAAGCGCCAGGAACAGCACGAACACGGTGTCCCTGCCCTTGAATTCAAGCCGGGCGAACGCAAACGCAGCGGGGACCGTAACGGCGAGCATGAGCGCCGTCGTCACCGCCGTGTAGATCACGGTGTTAATGAAATACTTTCCCAGCGAGACCGTGGTGAAAGCGTCGATATAGTTTTTGAAAGTCGGGGTAAGCGTAAAGAATTTGGGGATGAATTCCGAATTGTAAGCGCCGTATTCCTTTACGGATGTGAGTATCATCCAGTAAAACGGAAACAGCACAATGACCGCCCAGACGCCGAGCAGCGTATAGCGGATAGCGGTGAACGCTATGTCCTTTGCGCGGGCGCGGCGGCGTATCCTTGCAAATTCCTGCTGTCTGGTCATTCGTGCGCGCCCCCTTTCAGTAATGGACGTGTTTGCGGCTGACCATAAGGTTTATGACCGTTATGGTGAGCACTATCGCAAACAGTATGAGCGCCGCCGCGGCGGCGTAGGACGGATATCCGCCTCCGTTGCCGTAGAGCATATCGTATATATAACCGACTATGGTGTTCATCCCGGCGGCGTTGAGGTCTGTGCCGAACAGCGCCACTTCGTCGCTGTACGCCTTGAAAGCGCCGATGAAACCGGTGATTATGAGGTAGAAAAGCATGGGCGAGATCGCCGGCAGCGTGATCTTGGTGAACACGCGCCACCTGGGCGTGCCGTCAACGCGCGCCGCGTTGTAGTATTCCTTTTTGACCGAAGCGAGCGCGCTGGTGAGTATAAGCACCTTGAACGGAAGCACGACCCACACGGTGTAAAAGCACATAACGAACATCTTGGCGGCGTACGGCCCGTCTATAAAATCCACGGGACCGGCCCCGAAAATGCTTATCATAAGGTTGATGAGCCCGTCGGAATACGGCGTGCGCTTGAAAAGTATCATGAACACGAGCCCGACGGCGAGCGTGTTGGTAACGTACGGAAGGAAAAACACCGTCTGGAAAAGATCGCGCAGCTTTTTGATCTTGGAAAGCTGGAGCGAAATGAGCAGCGCCAGCCCGGTGGAGACCGGCACGGTTATTATTACGATTATGAACGTGTTCTTGAGCGCCTGCATAAAATACGGGTCACGCAAGACGTGCGAATAGTTATACAGCCCCACGCCGTTAAAAGTCTGCGACGCGGAATTGTACCCTTCTTCGACCGAATATATGAGCACGTCGATGAGCGGATATACCATGAAAGCGCCCAAAAGGAGTATCGCCGGGAGCAGATACAGCCAGCCGCTTGATCTTTTGCGTTTCATTGAACATCCCCTCCGGCGGCGGCGCCGAGTCTGAGCTCGTCTGTCTTGGAAAAGATATGTACTTTTTCGGGATTGAGCGAAAACCTGAGCGTGGGAGCGCTGCGGTCGACGTTCTTTGCGGTGGGGACGATGGCGCGGGCGGAAGCGCCGGTGAACGCCGGATGCGTGAACACTATGCTGGTATCGCGCCCCATTACTTCCACGCGGACCAACCCGCATTCCAAGGGCCCGGCAGGGTCGATCACGAACCCTTCGGGACGGATCCCCGCCCACACGGGCATATCTGCCAGCCCTTGCATAGGCATGACTTCGGCGCCGCCCAAACAGAGTCTGCCGGATCTGATCTCGGCGTCGAACACGTTGATCTGCGGGGTCCCGAGAAATTTTGCCACAAAGAGATTTGCCGGCTTTTCGTATATGGTCTGCGGCTCGCCGAGCTGCTGGAGCACGCCTTCTTTCATAACTATGATATAATCGGAAATGCTCATTGCCTCTTCCTGATCGTGAGTGACGAACACCGTGGTGACTCCGGTCTCGGTCTGGATACGGCGGATCTCTTCACGCGTTTGCAGACGAAGGCGCGCGTCAAGGTTGGAAAGCGGCTCGTCTAGCAAAAGCACGCTCGGCGTCTTTACAAGTGCGCGAGCTATCGCCACGCGCTGCTGCTGTCCGCCGGAAAGCTCGTCCGGGCGGCGTTCCATAAGCTCGGTTATCTGTACCAGACGCGCCGCCTCCGCAACTCTTTTTTCCATTTCTTCTTTAGGAAGCCGCTTTGCGCCGCGCAGATTTTCGAGTGGGAAAATGATATTGTCGTGCACCGAAAGGTGCGGATAAAGCGCGTAGTTCTGGAAAACCATACCCACGCCGCGTGCTTCGGGCGGGAGATCGGTCACATCGTCGCTGCCGAACAGTATGCGCCCTTCGGTGGGCTCTTCAAGCCCGCAAATAAGGTTGAGCAGCGTACTTTTCCCGCAGCCGGAAGGCCCCAGGAGCCCCACGAGTTTTCCGTCGGGTATGGTGAGATCGAAGCGGTTGACGGCGACCACTTTTTCGTGCCTGCGTTTGCCGCTTCCGCTGAATACCTTTGATAGATTTTTTAGAACGATTTCCATTTTTATTGCGCTCCGATCATTAAAAATGCCTGTATACGTATACGATTATATCACACGAAAAAACACTTGTAAAGCCAAAAACACGAAAAAAAGCGCCGCTGTGCGGCGCTTTTGGAATAAAATATTCAGTCCAGATCGTTGAAGGTGTCTATGATCTCCTGAACGCTATCTTCAAAACGGTTCTTGTTCGTTTCGTAGACCGCGGCAAGCCCTTCCGTGCGCTTGGAAGCCATGAGCTCGTTGGCGATCATGTCGTACACGGTCTTGCCCGCGCCGCCGACCTGATAGATCGCTCCGGTCTCGCATCCGGCGGAATTGAAGATTATATCGATCATCTTTTCGCTCTCTTCGTTGGTGAGTTTCTGGCTTTTGAGCACGACGTCGTAATAGTTGAACGCGAGCGAATCGGGATATTCTTTCCAGCTCAGATACCCGAGCGTATCGAGCACGCGCCCCACGAACTGAAGCTCGCCGCCCTCTGCAACGTTGATCGGAACTGCAAAAGCGTTCGCGCCCCAGGTGTTGAGCAGACTGAAATACTGATGCTGGTTATCGTCGTACATGGGCGAAGGGACTATGGCGAGCTCGTCGTTCATATCCTTAAGCATGAATACGTGTTCGACAACGCCGGCAAAAAAAATGTATCTTCCCTTGGCGAAGCCGTCGAGCAGAGCTTCCATCGGCCATTTCCACGGAGTCTTGTTCCAAAGATCGTTGCCGCTGATATAGTGGTCGGTGTCCGCCATGAATCCGAGCACCTTTGTGACTACGTTTTCGGTCTTGCCGTCGTAAAACGAAAGCTGCGGATAACCTCTGCCGTCGGGAGTGAGTATGCGCACGCCGGAGCCGTACATCATATAATACATATCGTCGTACTGGCCTGCCCAGCCAATATCGTCGAGATAGTCTATACCGTCGCCGTCATGGTCGTTGGAAAGGTTCTTTGCGATCTCTATGCATTTGTCGAGCGTCCACTTATAATCTATGGTGAGCTGAACGGGATCTTCCAGGCCCAGCTTTTTGCACAGCGTGCGGTTGTAGAGTATGCAGGTAATGGCGTTTTTGGTACGGAAATCTATATCGCCGTGCGTAAAATAGAGCTTGCCGAACATTTCAACGCTGTTGTTGAACGTCTGGTCCCACCATGGGTTCGACGGTTCGAAATCGGGCACGTCGTAAAGGTTGTAAAGCAACCCCTCGAGCGAAAGCGTTCCGCAATCGTACAGCGAGATATTTATCGCCTGGAATTCGTTGGAACCGGTCTCTATGGCTTCGCGGACTTTGTTGAGCGCGCTTCCGCCCAGACGCGAAGCGTCGTAATGGTAGATCTCCCTGAGTTCTACGCCCAGCTTCTGCCTGAGCGTGTTCTGCCTGTTGAGCAGAGCGTTGTTCATACGGTCGGGAAGCGTTTCGCCGCCGATGGCTTCGGTGTTGTAAACTATATCCGAAAGCGCTTCTTCATCGACGTCGGAGGTGAAGACGGTGAAAGTGCGGCCTTCGTAATCCGATCCCATATAAACGTTGTAAAACTCTTCGGGCGAAAGACTTTCTTCCCTTGAAACGGATTCGCCGCTCTGAGCGGAAGTTTCATTCCCGTCTGACTCCACGGCGCCGGACGAAATCGGTTTGCTTTCGCCGCCGCCGTTGCCGCCGCAAGCGGAAAACAACGCGCACATTAAGGCAAGTACGAGCAGGATCGCGAGGATCCCGGATTTTTTTGTCATAAACGGACACGACCTTTCTGTGTTTTTATTTATTTATTTACGCTTTTTACGGAATATCAGCGCTGCGGCGGCAGCGGCGGCAAGGATAGCCGCGCCCGCAATTATGAACGGCAGAGCGCCGGGACCTTTTTCGGGTCCGTCCGCAGACGTTTCAGCGGAGCTTTCGCCGTCCGGATCCTCCGTATCGGCGGGGTTTTGAGCGCCGTTTATGCCGAGCCGGGCAAGCAGCGCCTTGACCGCTTCTTCCTCGGCGCCTTTTTCGCAGACAAGTATCATATCGCCTTCGGCTGCGGAATCGATCGCGAGGCGTCCGCCTTTGTAGTTGAACCGGACTTCGTCACCGCGCAGGAATTCACCGTAGTAAACGCTGCCTTTGATCGCGACAGGATCGTTCCACGCGCCGCAGTAGCACGAAAATCCGCCGTCGGAATCCGGCAGTACGGCGAGCAGCCCGGTATCCGCAAGGGGTTTGCCGTCGAGCGGGACGAGCACGGCGGAGCAGTCGTTCGTCATAAACCTTGCGCCGTCCTTCTGCACCGCGGCCGGGACGTCGAGCATGACGAGCCTGCCCTCAGAATCTTCCGCGAACGCCGCGGTCTGCCAGCCGCCCAGACGGAACGAATAGACGGTTCCGGCGGAGCTGTATTCGGTCTTGATATCTATATTGGTGGAATTTGATATTACGCGGAGCGTACCGCCGTCTTTGAGATGCAGCACCGAGGTGCGCAGCCCCGCCGCCGAAGCGGTCACGGCGTTGTATTCGAGCCCGGCAGCCCGCATGACCTTGGAATAAAGGTCGACGTCGGCGAGATAGGTAGAGGTGTTGGAGGCGATCTCAACCGGGACGGCGGAATAGAAGACTTTTCCGGCGCCGAGCGAGTATTCGGTGAACACCGGGTCGCCCGCGGTATCGGTATATATCGCAGACGCGCCTGCAAGCGTTATCCGAACGCACGGCTTACCGGCGCGCTGACCGGCGTCGGTCGTATATGTGACGTCTGCGCCGGCGTCGTCGACTCCGCCGTAGATGACTTTTTCGACTCGGGTGCCGGTGAGCTGTTCGGCGCGGTCGCCGTAAACGCGCTTGCGTGTGTTAAGATCGTAGGCGGGATCGCCGGAAATATACAGCGTGCCGCCGTTCTTTACGAATTCGGTAAGCGCGGCGTACACGTTTTCGGGCACTGTGAACGCAAGCGGATAATATATGACTTTGACCGATCCGGGTATTATAAGGTCGTTTTCGTTGATGGTGAGTATATTGTCGGCGAGCACCGACTGAGCCAGGTCGAGTCCGCGCAGCGTGGCGTAATGGCCGACGTACCAGCCGCGGCTGCCCGACATACGCAGCGAATCCGGCGTTAAGAACGCCACTTCGGGCGAAACGTATTCGGGTTCCAGCCCGGAAGCGAACATATTGAGATTGCGGTATATACTGAATATATTGCGTTCGCCGGCAAGTCCCAGATACGTCAGCCCCCACGGGAAGCTGTATTTGAGTTCGTCCTTGAAGCACCACACCTGATAATGGTTGCCGCCCATACCCAGAGTGTTGTAGAACACGGCGCGCATATATGCTTCGGCGTAGCGGCGGCTGCCGGAAGCGTAATAATCGAACGTTTCGCCGAAATCCGGATGCGTGCGCTTGTTGGATTCACCCACGCCGAAAGACTTTCCGCGCACGCGCTGATCGGCGTTGGCGAGAGTTTCGGTGAGGAGTTCGAGTTTGTCGAAAAAGCCGATATTGGAATAAGTGATATCGCCTATGGCGTGTTCGACGTCTATGCTTTCGGAAGGCCAGGCAAAAAATTCGCAAAGCACCGCCTTGTCTTCGCCCGCGGCCTCTTTGGCGGAGGCGGTGAGCGCGTTGAGCCAGCGTTTTATAAGCTGAGTGCGGAACAGGTTCTGGTCGTACGCCTTGATATCGCCCCAGCCGTTGCCGATGAACTGGTACGAAGCGTCGTATGAAGCGGAATCGAAGCTCTTGATGTCGCCGCGCGCTTCGGCGAGCTTTTCTTCCGTACCGTAGCGTTCCTTGAGGAAATCGCGGTAGAGCGCGTTTATATCGGAAGTCGGCTTTACCACCAGGTCGCCGTTGAGATAATATATGATGCCGGGGACGTCCTTGTAGCGCGCCGCCATTTTTGCAATGAACTCTTTGTCTTTTTCAAGCTGCGCGTCGCCGACGGCGGTATTGGAGCCCAGGAGCATGCCCATCATATAGATCTGCCCGTAGCGCTGAGCCAGATACACCGCGCAATCGACCGTGCGCATATGGCGTTCGGTAGGATATCCGTTGTCGAACACCGCGGCGAAATCGCCGTAATCGCGGTACTGCTGCAGATTTTCGTAAAGCATTATGCCCGCGTCGCGGCGCCGTGCGAAATCGTTTTTCCAAGACAGCGGCGTCTGATCTTCCATGACGAACGCGTTGCCGCCGTCGTCGACGCCGGTGAGGAACACGGCCTTTTCGGAGCCGTCCGGCTGCACCAAATGTATGTAGTTATCGTGATATGTGTACTTGGGTCCGGAAGAAGCGATCTCGTCGTTCCAGACCACGAAACCGGTTTCGTATCTGTCCGCTTCAAAGCCGCCGTATTCGAGCGTGACGCTGACGTAATAGAAGTCGTCGGCGAGCCCTTCGCCGTCCACGTCGAATCTCAGAGTCCGCCTTGCGTGTTTGGGAAGCTTGAGCGATTTTGTCTCCGTAAATATTTCGGCGCCGGTGTCTTCCGAGCGGACCGAAACGGTGACGTTGCATTCGAGAGACGCGGAAGAAGGATTTTCAGCAGCGACGTTCACACGCGGTGATTCGCCTTTTTTATAGCAGTCGTAGCCGTTGGCGGCGGAGCAGATATACGGTTTGCCGCAAAGCGTTTCGGCAAGTTGTATGAGCCCGGTGCGCAGTTCCGCATTGCCGGGAGCGAACAGGTCGCGGTCGGTCACGCCGAAGAACCCCACCGCCGCGCCGGAATAATCGTTCCAGTATTTAATGCCGCCGTTAAAGCCGTAATCGGAAGGCGAATAGAACGCGCGGAAAACCGCCGCCGCAACTCCGACCTTGCGACTAAGCTGATCGTACGCGTAAAGGAGCGGCTGATACCTGCCGCGGTTGTTGCCCGCCCAGGTTATTGCGGAATAGCCGGAAATACCGTTTTCGTCGGTGAGCACGTCACCCGAAAAAACGCTTTGGCCTTCGGCCGCGGAAAGCCGCACCGCGCCGCTGAACACGGTTTCCGTATCAAAGAGCGGAACTGTGGATGATGAATAGAACAGCAGATCGCCGACGCTTTCGGGATCGTTTGCGGCAAGATACGGCTGTTCGTTTTCGCGCGATTGGATCTCGGCGGAGGCGCCGCCGAAAAGCGTACGCGTTTTTTCGGCGTCGTGCTCGGCAAAGAGTTCGGCGCCGCCGGAAGTGATCGAGATCTCGTCTATGGAATACTTGCCCGACGATTTTTCAAAATAAAATTCCAGATACGCCTTATCGTACGCCGCGGGGATATCGAACGCAACGCTATGGCCGTGCCACAGCGCGCTTGCGGCTTCGGAAAAGAGTTCGACGCAGCTGCTTTCGCCGCCGTTTTCGTAAACGATACGTGCGCCCGCTTTTCCGCCGGACAAGGTGTATTCGCAGGTGAAAGCCGCATTGGCGGAGCTTTTGCCGCGCAAGGCGTCTGTCACATCGTAGCGGCAGCCGCTGTTGCCGACAGCCGAAGCGTACAGCGTGACTGTTTTATCCGACGACGAAAACACGCCTTCGGCGGCGGAATATTCCACCCGGCTGCTGTATGTGGTGCGGATCCAGGAATTTATGCCGTTTTCCATATCGTCGAAAAACACCTGGCTGCCGTCGTCGCCGCTTATGCGGACGTTATCGAAGCACAATGTCCCTGAAGATATGTAAAGCCCCAGGCGGATATCTATATGGTCGGCGTCGGCGGGTACCGTAAAGGTGTAAGACCTGCGTTCCCAATCCGAACTGCCGCCGGTCACGGCGACGAAATCTTTCCAGCTTATAAGCTTGCCGCCCGTTCCGTAAATGTACAGCGAATTATGGGCGAGACCTTTTTCGGTAGATATGCTTTCGAACTTGGAATCGAGCGTAAGCGTATATTTTACTCCGCGCTTGAAATCGGAAGCTGATATGACTTTGTAAAGGCAGGGCGATTCGGCGACGCTGTCCGAATACACTCTTCCCGCAAGGCCTACCGAACCGCCGACGGCTTCGGGATATATCATTTCGGAAAAGGCGAAACCGCCGCTTGTTATGAGCCGTCCGCCTTCGCGCAGGAATTTTTTGAAATTGTCCACCGCCGAATACGGGAACGCAGCGCCGGTGGGTATCACGAGCAGATCGTAGAGATCTGCCGAAAACAGTTCACGCGCGGAAAACGTTTGCGGATCTATCACCTGCGCGGAATGACCGGCGTCGGTGAACAGCCCGGCTATGGAGCCGGCGTCGTAAGGGGCGCTGCCTTTTGCACTGATCCCGTCGAGTACGGCTATTTTCATACCGGACGCCTCCTTTTCTTCACCGAAAGCGCCGAGTCCGGCGGCGCCAACGGCAATCACCGCCGCGAGCAAGGCGGAAAAAATCCGTAGTGCGAGTCTTTTCATTATGCGATACCTCCCGCAGATCCTGAAATACGTTCCGTATACTAATATAATTATTATACATTTTTTTCGAAGCATGTCAATATACAAAAAAGCCGCACCTTCAAAAACGGTGCGGCATGGCGGATCATTTTTCCGCTTTTTCGATCGGATAATAATCTATGCGCACGGAGTTGCCGTAAACGTGCGGATAGATGTTTTCGCCTTCTTCAAACCCGGCTAACCGGCAAACGGCGGAATGGCAGCGTTCGGTGAGATCGACGCGCATCTCTTCGCGCCCGAGCGTTCTGTCGGCAAAGACCGGTTCGCCTACGTTCAGCGTAAAGAGTGCTTTTTGCCTGAAGATCTTGCGCCTTACGAACCCCGGTCTGCGGTAGGAAAAAGCAAACGGCAGCACCGGAACGCCGTTTTTGCAGGCGATATACGCCATGCCGGTCCTGAACGGGCGCACAGGGCGGTAGTATTCCCACATACTGCCTTCCGGGTAAATATGCAGCGATCCGCTGTCGCGGAATATACCGCCGAGCGCGGAATTCATGGCGGCGAGCCCGTGGGGATCGCTTTCGGGGATGGGGATGGCGCGCACAAGGCGCATGAGCGCGCCGTTTTCGCCGCGCACGTTCTTTGCCCACGCGAGCAAATACGGTTTGACGGGGCGGAGCGCGCGCATGACGCAGATATAATCCCACATATGCACGTGGTTACAGCACGAAACAAACCCTTTTTCGAGTTCTTTTTTATGCGTTTTAAGGTTTTTTCTGCCCTTTATGCGCAGTCCCATCCGCACGCGCGCAAGCGGAAAAGCCACAATGTTCAGCAGTACGCGCGTTACCGCCTGCTTGAAACGCATCCGCCGCGAACGGTCAACGTACGGATAGTCTTTATCGAAAACGGCGCCGTTATTCTTTTTTACCACCAGATAATGCGCGGCCGTGTCCTTTGGGAACGGATATTCGACGGGGCGGGGATCGTAAAGTTCGTTTTTCATGATCTGATCGCTTTTCTGTTTATTTTACGTTTTCAGTCGCCGGTCGCGCCGACGGTCTCTACCGAAAGTTCGGATACCGAAATAAAATGCATCGTGCCGCCCGCGGGGCCTATCACCCGTACGCCGCTGCACGCTGCGGGGGCGTCAAGTTCAAAGCGGTAGCTTTCGTAATCGGGCCCGAAAGCGTTGCACGAATTCCCGACGGGATACGGTCTGTCCAAGGCGGCGCTTGCGATGTGCCACACGCCGTCCTTAAGGATCTCCAATCTTATGCCGCCGTCCTTGAAAAACCCGCCGTCGCTGAAATTGGCGCCTTCGGTAAAGGTGACCGCCGCGACGGTCTTCTCGGATCGGAAAACGTAGCCCACGAATTCCTCGTGATCGATCGCGCTGTATGCGAACGTATCGTACGACACGCTGATGTAATTATCGCCGACGCGCGGGACGTATCCGTCGCGGATGACCTCGGTATCTTTACAACCGGTGCCTCTCGGTTCCGTGACCGATATTATAAGCACGGAATCCTGTTCGAGCGTGCGACCTTCCGGACGCTTTTCCGCGCCCGAAACAGTTACGCGCGCAACGGCGGAAGCTTCGGCTTGCTCGGTTTTTACGGTGTAGCGGACGGTGTATTCGCCGTCCTCAGTATATTCATACGCGCCTGCGGAAAACGGCAGAACACAGCCGTCGCCCATATCCAGGATATGGACTGCGTCGCCGTTGTATCCTTCGGGAAGCATGAAAGCGGTTTCTATGCGCACCCTGCCGTTTTCCAGGGCGGTGACGGTGAGATAGGC
The DNA here is from genome assembly GCA_902772845.1 of uncultured Ruminococcus sp. GTDB lineage: Bacteria > Bacillota > Clostridia > Oscillospirales > CAG-382 > UBA1206. Next base: position 2,987 of record CACYCI010000125.1, on the reverse strand, counting down.
GCACGGTATATCCGAAGGCCACTGCTCAAGAGGAACGGGCGCTTTTTCGGGGTCGGGAACGTATACGGGCAGCCGGTAAACGGTCCCGTCGGCGGAGCCGCTTTCGAGCGAGCGCACGGCGAGCGCGTACGACGTTTCCACACATTTGTCGAAAGAATAATCCGTATTGCTGAATTTTATGCCTTTTCGGTCAAGCGCAGAAACGTATTCCTCCGGCAGACCGGAAAGGCCGTAAAAGGCGCCTAACACGCCTGCGGCGCTGGAAGGGTTGCAATCCGAATCCTGACCGCAGCGCATGGATATCTTTACGGTCTCCGCCAGGTCGCCTTCGCCCCACAAAAGCCCTATATGTATGTAAGCGGCGTTGAGCTTGGCATCGATATTCGCCGACGTGCCGGCATAGCGCAGGCAGCGCGCCGTATGCGCCCAGTCGTCCTGGATCTTCTGCCAGCATTCCTGCCATGTCATACCAGATTTGCGGCATTCGTCAACTTCGTCTATCACGGCGCGGAAACTGCTCCCGACCGGGATAGCGCAGCGCCCGGCTTCAGCTATTTCGTATACGCTGCCGGCTGTGAACGCCGCGGCGTGCATGGCCGCGACGTAGACGCCGCCGTAAACGCCGTCGCCGTAATTGATGATATGGCCTATGTCGAACGCCCTTTCCGCGGCTTTATCCACAAGTCCCGGATAAAGGTTCCCAAGGAAATCCGCTTCGATCTGCCAGTCGATATCGTCACAATGGTAATTGTACAGGTAGCTTCCGCTTTGCGGCGCGGGGATGCCGGCGCGCAGATTTGCGCGCGCCTGCGCGTTGGCGTGGTCAAGCGGGAAAGCGGTGTCTCGGAACGCGTCGGCAAGCGCCGGAATAGCGCAGTCGGGGCCGTTTTTCGACATAACGTCCAAAAACGGGATCTCCACGTAAAGGTCGTCCTGCCCGAAAGCGCCGTTTATCATTTGCGGCGACCATTCCGGCACCTTGTCTTCGGGAATGACGATCCCCTGATACTGAAATTCAGTGGGCGCGCCCCAGGCGACGCCTATCATCTGAGCCGCCCACGAACCGGCTATGCGGTCTTTTATCTCATCGGCCGTGAGCGTGACGGCGGGGAGTTCTTCTTCGGAAGCGGCGCTTTCGGAAGACTCGTTTCCGGTTTCCGGTGCGGAAGCGCTTTCGGCGGAAGAGGCAGATCCGTCGCCGGCAGGAGCGCCGGAGCACGAAGTCTGCAGGACGAGAGCAAATATCAGAACTATACAAACGAGTATCCCGTGTTTTTTCATTTTGCTTTTCCTCCCGCGTATTTGTCGCGTACCGCTTTACAGCGCAGCGCGAACTCTTTTATGCTTGCGTTATCGAAACCCGTCATTCCGGACGAGAACGTGTCGCCAAGCGGCTTTGCGAACCTTTCGGGGATCTGTTTTGCGCCGACGAGCGCGCCCATGAACGAGCCCACCGTGGCGCAGTTGCAATCGGTATCCAGCCCGCAAGTGAGCGCCGTGCAGACGGCGTTTACGAAATCGCCGTTTGCAAAGAATATGCTCGCTATGCACACCGCCGAATTGTTCAGCGCGTGGACCGCGTTGTATTTTGGCATACCGTTTATAACTCTGTCGGCCAGCTCTTCGCGGCTGCGCGCCGTTTGGCCTATGCGCTTTGCGGCAAGCGCCGTTTCGTAAAAGCGCGAACGTTCGGGCACGAACGAAAGCGCGGTCTCAAAACATTTTTCCACGCTTTTTTCGGTGAACGCGCACGCTATGAGCGCGGCGAAGAACATAGCCGAATATATGCCGTTCTTGGTATGCGAAAGGAACGCGTCTTTATACGCCATCTCCGCCGCGGCGGCGGGGAGTCCCGCGGCGCAGTAAGCGTAGCCGTCTATACGGATCTGCGCTCCGATCCATTCGCGGTAGGGGTTGCGGTATTCGTTTATGCGTTCACGCTTCAATATATCAAGCGCGTTTTCCGGCCTGCCCCACGGGCCGAACTCATCCACAGACGCAAAATTCAAATACACCTGGTTTTCGGCGGTACAGACGCAGCGGTAAGGTATGGAATACATCCAGTGCGCGCCGACGTCATAGGTATCGAAACCGTATCCTTTTCTTTCGGCGAGCAGCAGCGCGAGCACGGTAAAACGTATATCGTCGTCCGCGGGCATGCCTTTAATCTTTTCGTCGGTCGCCTGGCCTTCGTTGCGTTTGTCGCCCGACACGGTCGGGACGTAGCCGTCTATGGGATATTTACCCGCGTTTTTGTACCAGCGCCGTATGTCTTCGCCGCTCCAAAGCTCTACCGGCTGCCCGAGAGCGCAGCCGATACATCTGCCCAGCCACGCGCCGTGAAAAGCGTCTTCGCCGACAGGCAGGACTTCGCCGTCTTCGGCAAAACCGGATCCTTTTTTTATCAGTTCCCAATCGCTCGGCTCCGCGTAAGGAAAGTCCGCCCGGAAAGGCAGCTCCATAAGCTCGTCGTACAGCGACGAAAGTTTAGCTTTATCGCCGGCGCAGGCGGTTATGCGCTTTTCGCATTCCGCGCGGTCGATGACTCTTCCCTCTTCTTCGAGCTCGTCGAGCTCTTCGCGTATCAAAACTCCGATCTTTTGATATCCTGCCATACCGTCCTCCTGTATTATCATATCGGTCATATCGGCACGCCTTTTACGGGTCCTTTTGCATGAACGGCTCCGATACGGCAAAATTATACCATTTTGGTACCGTCTTGTCAAGCCGCGGAAAATGCGCCGCGCTTATATCGACGCCCGCGCGCGGCCGCGAGAATCATCGGCGCAACGAAAAAAGAACGGGCCCACCGTGCCCGCTCTTTTACAAACGAATATCAGATAAATTGAATACATAAAAACTGAGTGTCCATAACTCACTTGCGTTATGAACACTCAGCATGGTGCGTATATCGATAACGGACCTAAAAACCGGAGCAGTTGACTAAATGCTATTGTTTTAATTCTATAGGGTAATCACCAAAACCC
>CACYCI010000124.1 GCA_902772845.1 uncultured Ruminococcus sp. | reverse complement strand
TAGTCCGAAAAAGAGTCGTCAGATAGATTCACGATCCAAAAGTGCCTTTCTCCGTTTTGCAATTCCTCGCATAAGATTAAACACTCGTTTGATTTTGCGTATGCAATAAAGTTTTTTTGTATTATAATATGGTAACCAAATCCGTCACGGTCTCTGCGAACCAATGCCCGGTTTGTTTCTGTTGCCTCGTCCCAATGAGGCCAAATATAGTGAGCGTCATCGATTTGGATCTCCGGATCAATACCGCCTTTGCAGCCATGGAAAAACGCACAAACTGAGACGAACAACAACAATACTGCTGATAAAACAATTGCTTTGTGAATAGGAAACTGCTTATTATTTATTCTTCGCATAGTTCCAGGCGTCGCGGCACATATCTTCTATACCGTAAACGGCTTTGAAACCGATCTCGCGTTCCGCTTTGGAGCAATCGGCATAACATGCGGCGATATCTCCGGGACGGCGAGCAGCGATAACGTACGGAACTTTTACGCCGTTGACGCGTTCAAACGTGTTGATTATTTCAAGCACGGAAAAGCCGTTGCCGGTGCCGAGATTGTATACGAAAACGCCCGGTTTGCCCACGTTTTTGAGCGCAGCGGTGTGGCCGGCGGCAAGATCGCAGACGTGGATATAGTCGCGCACGCCGGTGCCGTCGGGGGTGTCGTAATCGTTGCCGAAAACGTTAAGAGTAAGTTCGCCCTTGGCGGCTTTCATAACCACGGGCATAAGGTTGTTGGGGATCCCGTTGGGATCTTCGCCGAGCAGGCCGGAGGGATGCGCGCCGATAGGATTGAAATAGCGAAGCAGAGTGACAGAATAATCTTTATTTGCAAACTGAAAATCCTTTAAGATGCGCTCTATCATGAGCTTTGTAGTTCCGTAAGGATTTGTGGTGGAAAGCGGAAAATCCTCTTTTATAGGGAGAGAAGCAGGATCGCCGTAAACTGTTGCGGACGAAGAGAAAATGATCGTCTTGCAGCCGTATTCACGCATACATTCCAAAAGAGTTATGGTGGAAAGAAGGTTGTTTTTATAATACTCCAACGGCATGCGGACAGATTCGCCGACAGCTTTCAGCCCCGCAAAATGGATGCAGGCGGCGAATTGATGCGTTTTGAACACTCCGGCAAGCGCGGCTTTATCGCATACGTCGAGCTCGTAGAACTCCGGCCTTACACCGGAGATCTTTTCGATCCCGTCGAGCGCTTCTACCTTGGAATTGGAAAGATTATCCACTATGACCGGCGTGTGGCCGTATTTTATAAGCTCAATAACGGTATGCGAACCTATGTAACCCATACCGCCCGTAACAAGTATCTGCATTGTATTGCCTCCGTGAAAAATATTTTTCTTTACTCAATAAATATAGCACAACAAAACGTTTTAATCAATAGAAATTTTGAAATATTTTATGTTTTTCGGCATACGATATAACAAAAAGATCATTTTGAAAAGGAGGAAAAAGAGATCCGCGACACAGACGAACGCGCTGTAAGACTCGCAGAATATCTTACAGAGCATAATTCAACGGTAAGAAAAGCCGCTTCTGTTTTCGGAATATCAAAATCCACGGTACATAAAGACGTAACGTGCAGACTGAAATATATAAACAGACCGTTATATGAGCTGACGCTGCACCTTATGGAAACAAATAAAAGCGAAAGGCATCTGCGCGGCGGCATGGCGACAAAACTCAAATACATGACACTTAAAGCGAATGCCGAAAAAACAGTTGACAACACGAAAAAAATAAGATAAAATAAAGAAAAAAGCTACGGAGGCGCAAAATAATGGACGCTCGTATACTCGTTATAGGTTCTTCTAATATCGATTTTGTACTGAAAACAAGCTATGTCCCCGCAGCCGGCGAAACACTCGTTACCGACGGAAGTTACGGATTCGTACCCGGAGGCAAAGGCGCCAACGCCGCCGTGGCGGCTGCCAAGCTGGGCGGTCAATCGATCCTTTGCTCACGCGTTGGCGACGATGCATACGGCGACCGGCTTTTGCAGATCCTTTCCGAAAGCTGCGTCGACAGGCGTTTTGTGAAAGTGGACGAGACTGAACAGACGGGCCTTGCCGCGGTAATGGTCGAAAAGGGCGGCAACAACAGGATCATAGTCTATTCCGGCGCAAACAGAAATATCGGAGAATCCGATATTGAAAACGCCATGCGCTGTTACCCCGATATAGTTATGGCGAACCTCGAAATAAGTGGAATGGCCGCAGAATTCCTTTCCCGTTATGCGCAGGTAAAAGGGTATCCCCTCGTACTCGATTGCGGCGGAGTTTCCCGTTCTTTCGATCTGCGGAAGATCAAAAAAATAGAGATACTTTCGCCAAACGAAAACGAAACTCAGATCCTTACCGGAATACATCCCGATTCGCTGGACGATTGCCTTAAAGCGTGTATGGCGCTTTATGCCATGACCGATATCAAATACATAGTGCTGAAACTCGGCGCAAGAGGTTCATTCATCTATGACGGCAAGTATTGCGATATATGCGGACCTTACGAGGTGGAAGCTGTAGATACCACGGCTGCCGGCGACGCCTTCACCGCAGCGCTTACGCTTGAATACTACCGCAATGGCGGAGATATCCGTAACGCGTGCAGATACGGCAACGCAGTTGGCGCGCTGACAGTTACAAAACCGGGCGCGCTCACTTCGCTTCCCTCGAAAGAAGAAGTCGAGCTTTTTATGGAAACTCATTCACAGACTTGATTTGTTTTTGCATTTTCATAAGCAGAGACCTCTTTCACCAAACGGTGAAAGAGGTCTCTTTATTACGCAGCAAGTCCTAAGCGTGAACTCATACTGTTTCGGGAGTTATTCTGGAAGGATCGATATCGTACAAAAGCTTTGCGTTGTTTTCTTTTATCGTTTCTGTTTTAACCGTTTTGCCGGTGGCGCGATCAACGGTATTGCGTATGACTTTCCCCAACCGATAGACATCGCCGCCGCGCCGGACAAACCGTTCGTTTTCAACTTTAATATGGTACGAATAGGGCGGCTGCTTATCTGCCATGAGCTCTCCGCAAAGATATTTATCATCCGTATATACAAAAAGCTGAAAAGTTATATCTGTGCCGTTGTAAAACCGGTAATCAATGTAATTATAGCCTATGGATGAACCCGTGCCGAACGGGATCTGCCTGTTATTGTCCGGAAACAGATCGTAGCCGTCGTGATGGTGATGTTCTGTTATCGTAAGCGGCGTATGCAAAATCATCCAATGGATAAGGTTGGAAAACTGGCACATTCCTCCGCCTATCCCTTTGCCGGTAACTCCTTTCGAAATAGTAAGCCCTTCTTTATATCCTTTCTTTTTAGTCGGTTTCCCGGCAAGATGCCAGAAAGAGAAAGTCTCGCCGGGGCGTATCATCACTCCGTTTATGTTTTCGGCGGCAAGAGCAAGGTTTGTGGCTTTGTTGTCCTGCAAAACGGGATCTACGTTGCCGAGCGTGCGCCTTATCAGCGAGCTGTGCTTATACACCTTTTCGGGAAGCGGAACCGCGCTGCGTGTATTTGCAAAACGGGTTGCGGAAAAAGCGTCCTTCAGTTTTCTCTGAACGGTGAGGCGTGCAACGGATAACTTGTACGTAAATGGAGATATCTCGCAAAACAGCTTTCGCGGCATACTCTTCCCTCCCTCATAATGATCGGAAATGCTTGCTTAACAAGTCGCCACATTCAGCGGGCGCTTTCTATTATACCGCCGCCGATCACCCGGTCATTTTCGTCATAGAACACCGCAGACTGCCCGG
>CACYCI010000123.1 GCA_902772845.1 uncultured Ruminococcus sp. | reverse complement strand
CGGCGTTTGCGCTAAATGCGGCAAAGAAGCTACCGTTCCTTTCCAGCCCACCACTGACAGACCTATTTACTGCAGTGAATGCTTCGCTGCCATGAAGCAGAACTAAGGGACAAAGGTAAACAAACAACAATGACTACAAAAAGGACGCTCTGTAAGCGTCCTTTTTGCGTCCCGCACTTTTTTGCGCCCGGAACTGCTTATGTAAAAAAATTCCCCAAAATCTATTTATTTTTTTACAAAAACGTGGTATAATAACAAACTGACCAAAACAAGAAAAAAGGAGGCGCGGCGCAAATGGATCATTTTGAACTCGTTTCGGAATACGCGCCGACCGGCGACCAGCCGCAGGCAATAGAAAAGCTCACCGAAGGCGTGCTCAAAGGGTATTCCGACCAGGTGCTGCTCGGCGTCACCGGCTCGGGCAAGACGTTTACGATGGCTAACGTTATAGCCAACGTCAACAAGCCCACGTTAGTGCTTGCGCACAACAAAACGCTGGCTGCGCAGTTGTGTTCGGAATTCAAAGAGTTTTTCCCCAACAACGCAGTGGAATACTTTGTAAGCTATTACGATTATTACCAGCCGGAAGCGTACGTCCCCGGTAAGGATATTTACATAGAAAAAGACGCGTCTATAAACAAAGAAATAGACAAGCTGCGCCATTCGGCGACTTCGGCGTTGTTCGAGCGGCGCGACGTTATAATAGTCTCTTCCGTGTCGTGCATATATTCGCTGGGCGATCCGGAAGAATACCAGCGCCACATGGTCGCGCTGTACGCGGGGCAGCATATCTCACGCGACGACGTGATAAAACGGCTCGTCGCCATACAATACAACCGCTGCGATATAGACCTTGACCGCAACACTTTCCGTGCGCGCGGCGACACGTTGGAAATATTCCCCTCCAATACGTCTACCGACGCGGTGCGCGTGGAATTCTGGGGCGACGAGATAGAACGCATTTCCGTTATCAACACCGTCACCGGCGAAGCCGTCACCCGGCTGAAAAACATAGATATCTGGCCCGCGAGCCACTACGTCACCGGTGCTGAGCGCCGTGAAAGGGCGCTTAAAGAAATAGAAAGCGAAAAAGCCGAACGCGCCGCCTGGTTCGAAGAACAGGGCATGTACGTAGAAGCGCAGCGCATAACCGAACGCGTCAATTACGATATAGAGCAGATCCGCGAGATCGGCTACTGTTCGGGCGTGGAAAACTATTCGCGCGTGCTTTCGGGCAGAGCTCCCGGCTCCACTCCCTACACGCTGCTCGATTATCTGCCCGCCGATATTCTTATGTTCATAGACGAAAGCCACGTCACGGTGCCGCAGGTGCGCGGTATGTCGCGCGGGGACACGGCGCGCAAGAAAAATCTTATAGATTACGGTTTCCGTCTGCCTTCCGCATACGATAACCGCCCGCTCAAGTTTGATGAATTCCTGCAGAAAAAAGGGCAGACTATATACGTTTCGGCAACTCCCGGCGACTTTGAAAAAGAGCGTGCTTTGCAGACCGCCGAACAGATCATCCGCCCCACGGGGCTGCTCGATCCCGAAATCGAGGTGCGCCCGGTCAAAGGGCAGATCGACGATCTTATGGGCGAGATCCGCGCCCGCAGCGAACGCGGCGAGCGCGTGCTGGTCACCACGCTCACCAAGCACATGGCGGAAGACCTTTGCGATTATCTCGAAAGCTACGATATCAAGTGCCGCTATATGCATTACGATATAGAGACGATCGAGCGTATGGAGATATTGCGCGACCTGAGAAAAGGCGAATTCGACGTGCTTATAGGCATAAACCTTCTGCGCGAAGGGCTGGACCTGCCCGAAGTATCGCTGGTGGCGATAATAGACGCCGATAAAGAAGGTTTCCTGCGCAGCGAATCTTCGCTGATACAAACCATAGGCAGAACGGCGCGCAACGTCAACGGCAAGGTCATAATGTACGCCGACACCGTCACCGGTTCCATGGAAAGGGCTATCCGCGAAACGGAACGCCGCCGCCGCATACAGGACGATTACAACAAGGCGCACGGCATAACGCCCAAGACCATTGTAAAAGAGATCCGTATGCCGCTTGCGGTATCCGCGGCGGAAGAGATAAAAGAAGTGGATACGGGCAAGCTCACGGCGACCGAGCGCAAGAAACTTATAGACAAGCTTACCAAGGATATGAAGCAGGCGGCAAAAGAGCTGGATTTCGAATCCGCTGCCGTGCTCCGAGACAGAATAAAACGGCTGATGTGAGGTTTATATGGCAGAAAACATAGTAATAAAAGGCGCGCGGGTGCATAATCTTAAGAACGTTTCGCTCACGCTCCCGCGCGATAAATTCATAGTCATGACAGGGCTTTCGGGGTCAGGGAAATCATCGCTGGCGTTCGATACGCTATACGCCGAAGGCCACCGCCGCTTTGTGGAATCGCTTTCGTCGTATGCCCGCCAGTTCCTCGGCCAGCTCGACAAGCCGGACGTCGAAAGCATAGAAGGGCTTTCGCCTTCAATTTCCATAGACCAGAAGACGACCGCGCGCAACCCGCGTTCTACGGTCGGCACGGTCACCGAGATATACGATTATCTGCGCCTGCTTTACGCCAACATAGGCGTTCCGCATTGCCCGATATGCGGCGAGGTCATCGATCAGCAGAGCGTTGACGAGATAGTCGATCATATACTCGAATTCGAAGACGGCACGCGCTTTATGGTGCTTGCACCCGTGGTAAAAGAAAAAAAGGGCATGCACGAAAAAGTCATAGACGACGCCCGCCGTTCCGGCTATGTCCGCGTGCGTATAGACGGGCTGATGTATGACGTCGGCGAAAAAATAGAGCTTGACAAAAACAAAAAACATAATATAGACATAGTCGTCGACCGTCTTGTGATGGATCGCGAAAACATCCGCTCGCGCCTTACCGACAGTATAGAGACTGCCTCAAACCTTTCGGAAGGGATAATCAAGATAATAGTCGTTTTGCCGGACGGCGAAGAAGACGAAATGCTGTTTTCTCAGAATTACGCCTGCAAGACGCACGGCGTTTCCATAGGCGAACTCACTCCGCGTATGTTTTCGTTCAACGCGCCCGCCGGCGCCTGCGACGCCTGCCAGGGGCTTGGTGAATCATACGTGCCTTCGCCCGAAAAAATTATTCCCGATACCACGCGTTCGCTGTTCAACGGCGCTATCTGCGTCAACGGCTTCAAATCCATTGAACCCGGCTCGTATTCGGGCAATTTCTTCAATCTGCTGGGAAGGTTCTACGGATTTGATATCCACACGCCCATAAAAGATTACACGCCGGAAGCGTACAACGTACTGCTATACGGCAACATCCGCAACACCGGCGGAAAGCGCCGCGCCATAGGCGAACCCAAGTACGACGGGGTCGTCGGCACGATAATGCGCCGCTACGAGCAGTGCACCGATATGGATCAGCGCGCCGCTTACGAAGAACTTATGGAAAACGTCCCGTGCCCGGTGTGCGAAGGGATGCGGCTTAAAAAGGAATCGCTCGCCGTTACCGTAGGGGGACTCAACATAATGGAGCTATGCCGCTTGCCGGTGGAACGCGCGCTGAAATTCTTTGAAGAACTCAAGCTTACGCCTACTCAGCAAAAGATCTCCAAAGAAATAGTAAAAGAAATAAAAGCGCGGCTCGGGTTCCTTAATTCCGTCGGCCTTGAATATCTTACTCTGGCGCGCTCCGCGGGTTCGCTTTCCGGCGGCGAGGCACAGCGTATACGGCTCGCCACGCAGATCGGCTCCGCGCTCGTCGGCGTTATGTACGTGCTCGACGAACCGTCGATAGGGCTTCACCAGCGCGATAACGGCAAGCTCATAGCCACGCTCAAGGACTTGCGCGACCTGGGCAACACGGTCATTGTCGTAGAACACGACGAAGAGACCATGCGTGAAGCCGATTATATAGTGGATATTGGTCCGGGCGCGGGCGTGCACGGCGGCGAGATCGTCTGCGCCGGCACCCCTGCCGAAGTCGCCGCTTGCACTGATTCGATCACGGGCGCGTTCCTTTCGGGCAGACGCCGCATAGCGGTCCCGGATGTACGCCGCAAGGGGAACGGGTCGTTCCTCACGGTGCGCGGCGCGCGTGAAAACAACCTTAAAAACATAGACGTCGCTTTTCCGCTCGGCTGTTTCATATGCGTTACCGGCGTAAGCGGCTCGGGCAAGTCGTCGTTAGTCAATTCGGTGCTGTACAAGGCGGCCGGACGTGCGCTCGGGCGCTATTCGCTGCTGCCGGGAAAGCACGACCGCATAGACGGGATAGAGAATATAGACAAGGTGATAAATATCGACCAGTCGCCCATAGGACGCAATCCGCGCTCAAATCCCGCCACCTATACCGGTATGTTTACCGATATACGCTCCATTTTCGCTTCTACTCCCGAAGCGAAGGCGCGCGGCTACAAGGACGGCAGATTTTCGTTCAACATCAAGGGCGGCAGGTGCGAATCCTGCGAAGGCGGCGGCACCATAGCCATAGAAATGCATTTTCTCCCCGACGTTTACGTCACCTGCGACGTGTGCAAGGGCAAACGCTATAACCGCGAAACGCTCGAGATAAAATATAAAGGCAAGTCGATCTTCGACGTGCTCGAAATGACTGTTGACGAAGGACTTGAATTTTTCAAGAATTACCCGTCGCTTTACCGCAAGCTTTCTACGCTGCAGGAAGTCGGACTCGGCTATATCAAGATCGGTCAGCCGGCGACTACGCTTTCCGGCGGGGAAGCGCAGCGCGTAAAACTTGCGACCGAGCTTTCGCGCCGTTCTACGGGTAAAACGCTTTATATACTCGACGAACCGACCACCGGGCTGCATTCCGCCGACGTCGAAAAGCTGGGCGAAGTGCTTCAAAAGCTGGTGGATTCCGGCAATACCGTGGTGGTCATAGAACATAATCTCGACCTTATCAAGACCGCGGACTATATTATCGATCTCGGACCCGAAGGCGGCGAAAAAGGCGGCACGGTCATAGCGTGCGGCACGCCCGAGCAAGTATCGAACGCCCCGGGATCCGCCACCGGCGAATATCTCAGAGAGGTGCTTAAAAAGAAATGATAAAGGACGAATACCTACCCTTGCTGAAAAAAGTCGAACGCCCCGGAAGATATACCGGCGGCGAATACGGCTGTACATACAAAGACAAAAACGCGGTCGATCTGCGTATGTGCTTTTGTTTCCCGGATACGTACGAGATAGGGATGTCCAACCTCGGCGTGAAAATACTCATGCATTGTCTGAACAAGCTCGACTATCTGTGGTGCGAACGCGCCTACGCCCCGTGGGACGATATGGAAAAGCTCCTGCGCGAAAACCGTCTGCCTCTGTACGCGCTCGAAAGCGGCGACCCGCTCGGCGAATTCGATATAATCGCGTTCACGCTGCAGTATGAGCTTTCGTACACCAACGCCGTCAATATGCTCGATCTCGCGGGGATACCCTGGTACGCGAGCGAACGCGGCGAGGACGACCCGCTCATAATCGGCGGCGGACCGTGCGCGTACAATCCCGAACCCGTGGCGGATTTCTTTGATCTGTTTTCCATAGGCGAAGGCGAAGAGCATCTGTGCGAGATAGCCGCGCTGTACCGCGAATGCCGCAAGAACGGCGTGAAAAAGGCGGACTTCCTGCGCCTTGCTTCGCACATAAAAGGTACGTACGTGCCTTCGCTTTACGATATTTCGTATAACGAAGACGGCACGGTCAGATCCATAACCCCGAAATACGAAGACGTTCCCGCGGTGGTGGAAAAGCGTATAATGTCCGATCTTGACCGTTCGCCGTTCCCCACCGAATTCGAGATGCCGTACATAGAAGCCGTGCACGACAGAGTTACGCTTGAAGTGTTCCGCGGCTGCATACGCGGCTGCCGTTTCTGCCAGGCGGGCATGGTCTACAGGCCTTACCGCGAAAAATCGGTGGACGTGCTCGACGAGTGCGCGCGCCGCAGCATAGCCGCTACGGGTTACGACGAAATGTCGCTTGCGTCGCTTTCCATATCCGATTATTCGCATATCGACGAGCTTGTCGATAAACTCCTTACCTGGACCGAAAAACAAAAAGTGGGGCTTTCGCTGCCTTCCATGCGCATAGACGCGTTCTACGCCGACCTTATGAAAAAGGTTATGTCTGTGCGCAAATCCGGCCTGACTTTCGCGCCGGAAGCCGGGACACAGCGCTTGCGCGACGTGATAAACAAAAACGTTACGGAAGAAGAGATATTGCGTTCCTGCCGTATGGCTTTTGAAAACGGCAGGCAGAACGTAAAGCTTTACTTTATGAACGGACTCCCCACCGAGACCGACGAAGATATCGCGGGCATCGCAAAGCTCGCGGGCAGTATAATCGGCGAATTCGGCGGCAAAGCCGTGGGAGTCACGGTATCGGTTTCGTGCTTCGTACCCAAGCCGTTCACGCCGTTCCAGTGGGAACCGCAGGACACCGTGGAAGAGCTTCAGCGTAAGCAGCAACTGCTCCGCGGAGAGATAAGATCCCGCAAGATAACCTATAACTACCATACAGCCGAAGTTTCGCACCTGGAAGGCGTATTCGCACGCGGAGACCGCCGCCTGTGCAAAGCGGTGGCGGAAGCCGTCCGCCGCGGCCAACGTTTCGACAGCTGGGACGAATTCTTTTCCGCGGAAAACTGGCACGATATTTTCGCGTCGGTCGGCATAGACGAATCGTTTTACGCCAACCGCCGCCGCGATTACGGCGAAGTACTTCCGTGGGACCACATATCGTGCGGCGTCAGCAAACGCTTTTTGATAAACGAAAGCGAAAAAGCCCGCCGCGGCGAGACGACGCCCGATTGCCGCACCAAGTGTTCGGCTTGCGGAGCAAACGCGCTGGGAGGTGAAAGACGTTGCTGCCGGTAAGAGTTTTCTTTAAAAAACAGGGCGTCGCCGCCTATATTTCGCATCTCGATCTTCAGCGCACGGTGTTCCGCGCCATACTTCGCAGCGGCATACGCCCGTGCTATACCGAAGGATTCAACCCGCACATAAAGTTGGCGTTCGCCGTTTCGCTTTCGGTGTATCAGGAAAGCGAATGCGAAATATTCGATTTCTTTTCCGAAGATGATCTTCCGTACGAAACCATCACCGAAAAGCTGCGGAGCGCGTTCCCGGAATGTCTGCCGGTGATCCGTGCCGCCGCGCCGGTCAGGAAGGCAAGCGAGCTCGCGCTTGCGGATTACATCGTGGACCTTTTCACGCCGCTTGGCGCGGATGAAATAAAAGCCGCGCTTTCGGGAAGTATAAACGTGGTGAAGAAGAGCAAAAAAGGCGACGTCCTCACCGATATATCTCCGCTTATACGTTCCATGCGTTTTGAGCCGTTCGAAAGCGGCGTGCGGCTGTTCCTGCGCTGCGCCTGCGGAAGCGGCGAACACCTTAATTTGCGCTATCTCACCGATTTTCTGGGCGAAAAGATCACAGATAGCCGCATAGTACGCACCGCGCTGCTCACCGCCGACGGTGAAACGCTCGAATAACGTAAAAAAACATATTCGTCAATATAAAAAACTTGCATTATTAAAACGGTGATGTTATAATGAAATCAAATCGATCGGCATTGTTAGCCGCGCTGCTCGCGCTGTGCCTGCTGCTCGGCGCCTGCGGCAAAAAAATATCGCCTTCTGCTGATGAAGCGGCTTCGCCGGAACTTTCCGAGCCGTCTTCCGGCACTGCCTCCGAAAGCGAAGAGTCGTCTTCCGTTCCGGAAGAGCCGTCCGACCCGGAGCCGGACGAACGCGAACTGTTTTTGCAGGATGCGCAGGAGCTGCTCGAAAAAGACCTGGCTTTCACCGAATTGCTCGTGATGGGCGGGATTTTCGAAGGAGAACGCGTCGGTGCCGATAAATTCGCCGCGCGCACCGTGTCTCCGCAAAACCGCTATTACCTTTCTCAAACGCTGTGGGACGATCTCTGCTCGGTCTATCTGCCGTCCGGGGCGGAAGAATATTCCGCATATCCCGAATATGGTACAAAATTTGTGCTATTATCAGGCGAGCAGGCGAAATACAGCTTTCATTTTACGCCCGCACCGGCGGCGACTTTGGTGATCGGCAGCGCTTACGTTAAAGAGTTTGGCGAACAAAGCGCGGCTGTCGCGGTGCCGGATATTTCCGGAGCCGAGCACGAAGCGGGATTCACGCTCACAGCCGACGGCTGGCGCCTGAACAGGCCGTGTTTCTTTGCGTTCCGCAACGCGGAGTACACGCCGCAATATACGACCGCGGGGATCGGCAGCGCTGCGTCTCTCAAAGGGGAATGCCTGCTTATCAACGTTTTCATAGACGACGGCGTATCTTCGTGGGACGAGAAAGATATAAAAGCGGAACTCGATAAAGTCGGGGCAGCCGCGGAGTTCATAAAAAGCGCCGCGGCATCATACGGTTCCGACGTTCGGTTCGTCATTACGGATCAAGTCACGTCGCCGCGGCTTTCCACTTCGGAAAAGCTCCCGGATTCGCCCGAAGGTTTCGTGCGTATAGACCTGCTGTTCAACTCGACCGTATTCGGCAGTCTGCAGAATTACGTTGCGGAATATTTCGAATTGGAGTCATACGAAAACTATTGCGTACTGCTCCATCTGAACAAGCCGGGCAGGTCTTACGCGCTCGAATGCGATTCGAACGATTTCGATTGGGAAGCATACAGCTGTGAACGTGCGCTGTTTTACCGGTCGGAAGATAAAAAATACGAATTCTATTGCGGCGAGTGCACTTACGCGCATGAAATACTTCACCTTTTCGGCGCGGTCGACCTTTACGGCGAGAATATCAGCGAGTCCGCCGCCGAGTCGCTCGCGCATTATTATCCCAACGATATCATGTCCGCGGTCGGCAGCGATATAGGGCTTTACGGCGTCTCTCCGCTGACAGCGTATCTCACGGGTATGACGGACGCGCTTCACGAACAGTTCGTGTTCGAATGGGAATGAATCATATAAGATATACAAGAAAGGGACCTGAAAAATGTATAACAGAGTGCTGTTGAAGCTTTCGGGCGAGGCGCTTTCGGGCGACGGAAAAATATTAAAGGGCGGCTTTTTGCAAAAGGTCGCCGAAGAGATCAAACGCTGCGTCGGTTCCGGCGTGCGCGTGGCGGTCGTCATAGGCGGCGGCAATATCTGGCGCGGCGCCAGGCAGAGCGGCCTGAACGTCACCCGTTTCAAGGCGGATCATATGGGCATGCTCGCCACCCTGATAAACTGTATCGCAATGCAGGATTATCTTGAACAGGCGGGCGTCAAAGCAAAAGTCCTTTCGGCTGTGCCTATGCAGCAGATCTGCGAGCCGTACAGTCAGCAGCGCGCGCTCGAACTGCTTGACGAAGGGTACGTTGTGCTCTGCTCCTGCGGAGTAGGGTATCCGTATTTTTCGACCGACACGGGCGTGGTGCTCCGCGCAGCCGAGCTGGGAATGGATATCGTGCTTTCGGCAAAAGCCGTCGACGGCGTGTACGATAAAGACCCCAATAAATACCCCGACGCGGTGCGTTTCGACAAAGTGTCTTACGACACCATACTTAAAGACGGGCTCGCGGTCATAGACGCGACCTCCGCCGCAATGGCGAGAGAAAACGGAATAAAAATGCTGCTGTTTTCGCTTGCCGATCCGCATAACATCTACCGCGCGGCATGCGGAGAAAACATAGGCACGGTAATAGAATAAAATAAAAAGCCAAAAATAAACATAAAATACGGGAGGAAGAAACAATGAAGCTCGATACCAAAGAATTTGAAGAAAAAATGCAAAAGACCATCAGAGTCCTCGAAGACGATTACGCATCAGTCCGCGTGGGACGCGCTTCCGCACGCATACTCGATAAAGTAAAAGTCAACTATTACGGCACTCCCACCGATCTTACCAGCGTCGCCAACATAAAAACGCTCGACGCCAGGACCTTGACCATCACTCCCTGGGAAGCCAACCTTATCAAAGATATAGAAAAAGCCATAAACGCAGCGGATATAGGCATAAACCCGCAGAACGACGGAAAATCGATCCGCCTCTGCTTCCCGCCCCTCACCGAAGAACGCAGAAAAGAACTCACCAAACAGTGCTCCAAGATGGGCGAAGAAGCAAAGGTCGCGCTCCGCAATATACGTCAGACCGCAAACAAGAAGATAAAAGATATGAAAAACGCCAAGGAAATGACCGAAGACGAACAGACCGCTTCGGAAAAGAGCGTTCAGGAACTCACCGATAAATACATCAAAGAAGTCGACGTCGTAGTGGCAAAGAAGAACAAGGACATTCTGGAAGTATAATGAACGAGCAGAACGCGTTACCCGCGCATATCGCCGTCATAATGGACGGCAACGGTCGCTGGGCGAGCAGGCGCCTGCTTCCGCGTACCGCCGGGCATGCGGCAGGTCTTAAACGGTTTGCCGAAATCACCGAACTTTGCGCGGATATGGGCGTAAAGTATTTTACCGTATATGCTTTTTCCACCGAAAACATCAACCGTTCCGCCGAAGAGGTGAACGGTCTGTTTTCGCTCGCCTCTAAAGCCATAGATACATACGTCGAAAAGCTCATGCGGAAAAACATACGCGCAAAAGTGATCGGCGATCTTTCCATGGTCGACGCCTCGCTTGCCGAGCGGATCCGCCGCGCTGAAGAGCGGCTTTCCGCCTGCACCGGCATGACTCTGTGCATAGCTTTCTGCTACGGCGGAAGGCACGAGCTTGCGCGGGCGGTCAATTCCGCGCTCGCCGCCGGCGAAAGGGAATTCGACGACGGCACGCTGGGCAGGTATCTTTATACCGCCGGTATACCCGATCCGGATCTGCTTATACGCACCGGGGGCGAAAAGCGGCTTTCCAACTTTTTGCTTTATCAGTGCGCGTACAGCGAACTGTATTTCTGCGACACGCTTTGGCCGGATTTTGACAGGACCGCGCTGGAAGCGGCGCTTGAAGAGTATTCTAAACGAAAAAGAAAATTTGGCAGGTGACACGTCATGATAAAACGCATCATCACCGCCGTTGTGGCGCTTGCGATATTTTTACCCGTCCTGTGGTTTTCGCAGACGGTGGTATTTCCGATCGTTCTCGCTTTGCTTTCGGCAATAGCGGTATGGGAACTGTTCGGCTGCACCGGCACCAGGCGCAGCTACGCGCTTTTCGGCGTTTCGCTGCTGCTGGCGGCGGGCGTTCCGTTTGCGGCGCGCTATCTGCCCGCTGTACTTCCGGCGTGCGCGACGTTGCTTCTTTGCGCCGCCCTGGCATCCGAAGTGCTGGATTACAACAGATTTGACGCAAAAGTTCTGGGCCTGACCGCCGTTCAGGCGGCCGCTGCCATATTCGGCATAGGGCTCATCGTACTCGTGCGCGACCGCGAACCCACCAGATATCTGCTTATCTTCGTGGCGGCGTGGGTCACCGATACGTTCGCTTATTTTTGCGGTATGCTTTTCGGCAAGCGTAAGCTCTGCCCGCATATTTCGCCCAAAAAGACCGTCGCCGGCGCTGTCGGCGGCGTACTCGGATGTATAGCCGGGTTCGTCGTTTTCGGTGTTATCTGCAACGCCGCGCTCGCTCAGGAGCATAAGCTGTGGCTGCTCGCGCTTATCGCGATCCCGCTTTCGGTCGCGGGGCAGTTCGGCGATCTTGCCGCTTCGGTCGTAAAGCGCAGCTTTTCTGTAAAGGACTACGGCAACCTGTTCCCCGGGCACGGAGGCGTGCTCGACAGGTTCGATTCGATAATACTCATAACGCTCGTAGCGTTCATACTTACGGAGCTTGAGGTAATATGCTGAAAAAGACGTTGGCGGTATTGGGGTCGACCGGTTCGGTCGGGACCCAGACTCTGGAAGTCGCACGACACCTGGGCTTCCGTATAAACGCGCTCACCGCTCACGGCAACTATAAGCTGCTCGAACGGCAGGCGAGGGAATTCCGCCCCGCGGCCGTGTGGATCGGCGAAGATAATTATGTAAACTTAAAAACGGCTCTTGCAGACACTTTCGTAAAAGTGCTCACCGGTGAAGATTCGCTTTGCGCCCTTGCGCGCGACACGGAATGCGACATTGTCTGTAATTCGCTGCTCGGAATGAGCGGCCTTTTGCCCACGCTCGCCGCCATAGAAGGCAAACACGACATTGCGCTTTCCAATAAAGAGGTGCTCGTCGCAGGCGGAGCCATAGTCACCGCATCGGCAAAGCGCGCGGGAGTAAAGATACTCCCGGTAGACAGCGAGCATTCCGCCGTTTTTCAATGTATGGGCGGCAAAAAACCGCGTAAAATATATCTTACGGCGTCCGGAGGCCCGTTTTTCGGCAAAGACGCCGAATTTTTGAAGACCGTCACGCCGGCCATGGCGCTTGCGCATCCGAACTGGAGCATGGGCGCAAAGATCACGGTGGATTCCGCCACCATGATGAACAAAGGGCTCGAAATAATAGAAGCGGTCTGGCTTTTCGACGTTCCGCCAAAGGATATTGAAGTGCTCGTCCACCGCGAAAGCATAGTGCATTCCATGGTCGGGTTCGAAGACAATACCGTTATAGCACAGCTTGCCAGGCCGGATATGCGGCTTTGCATACAGTACGCGCTTACCTACCCCGACCGCGCCCCGTCACTGACTCCGCCGCCGGATCTTTGCGCGTTGGGCAAACTCACTTTTGCTTCGCCGGATGAAAAGACGTTCCCGTTGCTGGCGTTGGCAAAGCGTGCCATAGAAAAAGGCGGCTCTATGCCCGCCGCTATGTCCGCCGCAAACGAGGAGGCCGTGGCTCTGTTCTTGCAGGGCAAGATCGGTTTTACAGATATTTTCCGGCTCGTAGAATCTGCGGCGTACGACGTTGGGTTTTACGCTGATCCTTGCGTTGACGTTCTGCTTTCCGCAGACAGATCCGCTCGCGAATATGTGCGTTCCACCTTCCAAAGGAGATAATTATGTTAACTTCGATCTTTTCGTCAGTCTGGACGATACTCATCACTATCTTCATTTTCGGTATACTCATCACCATACACGAACTCGGCCACTATCTCGTGGCTCGCGCATTCAAGGTAGGCATACGCGAATTTTCCGTCGGCATGGGACCTGCCATACACACCTGGAAATGCAAGACGAATAAAGTTTCGGTCCGCTGGCTGCCTATAGGCGGCTACGTTTCCATGGTCGGCGAAGACCCCAACGACACTCCAGATCCGGAAGACGCAGGCAAAGCGGGGCTCAACACCAAGCCGATCTGGCAGCGGATACTCGTCGTGCTGGCGGGGCCGCTTACAAATATTCTTTTTGCTTTTGTGGTCATGGCTCTGCTCGTCACATTCATGCCGTCCAGCCGGATAGGCAGTACGGTGGTGGCTGAATTCAGCGCAGACGCGGCCACGGAAAAAGCCGGGCTTCAGATAAATGATGAGATCGTTGCGATCAACGGCACCGGCGTGCACGTTTTCAACGATCTCAACTATCTTGTGGCGCTGCGCGGCAGGAATCCGCTCGACGTCACCGTTATCCGCAACGGTGAAAAGATCGTTATCAAAAATATACAGTTTCCCGAATCGGTCAGCAACGGCGTCGCCATGGGCGATATCGATTTCAAAGTATATGCAGCCGAAAAGACGTTCGGCGAAGTCATGCACCAGGCGTTCTGGCAGCCGGTATCGATCGTAAAAATGACGCTTGAATCGCTTTTCCGCGCCGTTCGCGGCGAATACGGCTGGGCGGCGGTGTCAGGACCGGTGGGAGTCGGCGAACAGATCGGCGAAGTCATCCACGCCACGGGCAATTTCGGCGACACGGTTATTAGTCTGGTCATGATGGCGGTGCTCATCTCGGTCAGTCTGGGAATATGCAACCTGCTTCCCATTCCCGTGCTGGACGGCGGCCACATACTGTTTTATATCATAGAACTCATACGCGGCAAACCCATGAAACCCAAAACAGAAGCGGCAATAAACACGGCGTTCATGCTTATCCTTCTGGGCTTTATGCTGTTTGTCACGGTAAAAGACGTAGTGGGACTTTTCTGATGAATAACACAAAGGTAATAAAAATAGGCAATATCAAGATCGGCGGCGGCAATCCTGTCGCCGTTCAATCTATGACAAATACCGATACCGCCGACCGCGCAGCTACCTTGCGGCAGATAAAACGGCTTGAAAAAGCGGGCTGTGAAATAGTCCGTTTCACCGTTAATACATACGAAGCGGCAAAGAATATCGCTTATTTCAAAGAACACACTTCGGTTCCGCTCGTGGCGGACATCCATTTCGACTATAAACTCGCGCTCGAATCCGCCGCCGCGGGAATAGACAAGATCCGCATAAATCCCGGCAATATCGGCGATCCCGAAAGGGTAAAGAAGGTGTGCGATTCCTGCCGAATGCGCGGTATCCCCATCCGCATAGGCGTCAACGGCGGCTCGCTCGAAAAAGCGCTGCTTGCCAAATACGGCGGCGTCACGCCGGAAGCCGTGGCTGATTCGGCGGTGCGCGCCTGCGCGGAGCTCGAACGGTTCGACTTCGATAACATAGTGGTTTCAGTCAAATCTTCGGACGTTCGCACCATGATAGCCGCTAACCGGCTCGTTTCTCGACGGCTGCCGTATCCGCTCCATATCGGAGTCACAGAATCCGGCTGCGGGGAACAGGCGGTGGTAAAATCCGCGCTGGGCGTGGGCGCGCTGCTTGCAGACGGTATCGGCGACACGGTACGCGTTTCGCTGACAGACGACGTGGTAAAAGAAGTCAAGGCGGGCTACGAGCTGCTTTACGCGCTCGATCTTCGCCCGCATATAGATCTGGTGTCCTGCCCCACCTGCGGCAGAACCAAGTTCGACCTGATCCCGCTTGCCAAAAAGCTTCGGAGCGAACTCGATAAAATCAAAACGGAAAAGACCGTGAAAGTTGCGTTCATGGGCTGCGCGGTCAACGGACCCGGCGAAGCCGCCGACGCGGATATAGGCATTGCCGGCGGAGTAAATGAAGGTCTGCTGTTCCGTAAAGGAGTTCCCGTTTGCAAAGTACCTCAGGAAGAAATGATACGTATACTCACAGATGAAGTAAGGAAATTAGTAAAATGACAGGAGCTTTCCTTAAAATGTTCAAACGCTTTTCGCCGGACGCCGACGAATTTTCCGCGCTTGAACATCTTATCGATTTCAAAACCAAAATAAATAAAGAAAACAAATCGGTAGTCATAGACGCCGTTTTCGATACCGTGGTATCTGCAGACGTGATAAACTCTATCGAAACGCATATCATGGCGGCGTATACGCTCAACGAATGCTCGGTCCTGCCCGCGTTCTACGGGTGCAGGTTCGATAAGTCATACGCCGGCGAGCTCGTGCGCACGCTCGAAATATACTACGGCAAGGCGTATCCAAAAGGTTTTTTGGGCGAATACACCGCGGAATTCGACGGCGAACAGCTCACTTTTTCGTTGCGCGCGGGGCTTATGGTGGATCTGATGTCGGATCTGGTCGGATATTTTGAAAGCATGATCGAAGCGCGTTTCGGCGAAAAAGTCAAGGTCGTGTTCCAAAGCGAACGCGGCGGATCCGATCTTCGCGAGCGCGAGGAAGCGCTTATCAGATCCGCTCAGGAAGAATATCGCGCGCGTGCGGCCGCCGATACCGCGCCGGAAAAGCCGGTCGGCAGCGACAACCGTTCGCTGCTTCCCATGGAAGGCGAAACGATCGAGTTTTTGGAAGAAGGCGTGGTCCGCAGCGGACGTCTGACTTTTGATATTTCAGAAAAGACGCTCGTTTACGGGTATGAATCCAATACCAAACTTATACCAATACGCGATATCGCCGAAAATAAACGCTGCGCGTTTCTGTGCCGTATGTTCATGAAAGACGAGCGCGAAAGCCGCGACGGAACTTCCGTTAAATACACGCTGGGCGTGACCGATCTCGATTCGTCCGTGAACGTCCGCCTTACGGTGGATAAGGCGAGCGACGAGATCACGCCCCACCTCAAAGGGAACCCGGCTTTTTTAGTCTGCGGTACCGCCCGTACGGAAGAGTTCGACGGCGAGCTTGCCGTCCGCGCGCGCAGCATATATCTTGTAAAGCAGGTGCTTAAAACAGATCCCGCGCCGGAAAAACGCGTGGAGCTGCATCTGCACACCACTCTTTCCGCAAACGACGCGCTGTGCAATCCTGCCGACGTAGTTGCGACCGCCACGCGCTGGGGCATGCCGGCAATAGCGGTCACCGACCATGGCAACGTTCAGGCGTTCCCGGAAATAATGAACGCTATCGAAAAATCCAAATCCCCGGTCAAACCGCTTTACGGTATGGAAGGGTATCTCGTCGACGATACCGCCCGCGCCGTCTACGGTTACGAGACCGACGGCGAAAACGACGTCAGCTTCAACGAAGGAACTTTCACTGTTTTCGATATAGAGACTACCGGGCTTTCCCCGGCGACCTGCGCCATAACCGAAATAGGCGCGGTGCGTTTTTGCGGCGGAAAAGTGGTGGATGAATTCGACACTTTCGTCGACCCCGAAACTCATATCCCCGAAAACATAACCGAACTCACCGGCATTACCGACGAAATGGTCGCCGGCGCGCCTTCGCAGATCGACGCGGTGCATGAATTCATGCGCTTTGCGGGCGATACGGTACTTGTAGCTCACAACGCAAATTTCGATATAAGTTTTATACGCAGGGTGCTCGCCGATAACGGCGAAAAACTGCCCAACGCCTACATAGACACCGTCGCACTTTCGCGGCATCTCAACCCCAAGCTTTCGCGCCATAACCTTGAAGCGCTGCGCAATCATTACAAACTTGGCGAATTCAATCATCACCGCGCGTGCGATGACTGCCGGATGCTCGCCGATATTTTCGACAGCATGATATATCAGATGCTGCCCGACAGCGTCACCACAGTCGGCAAGCTGATAAGCGAAATGGCCGAAAAATCCGACCCGCGCCGGCTCAGACCGTACCACGTCACCATACTCGTAAAGAATAAGACCGGGCTCAAGAACCTTTATAAGCTTGTTTCGTTTTCTTACCTGGATTATTACTACCGCTATCCGCGTATCCCCAAAACGGTGCTCCAGCAGTACCGCGAAGGGCTCATAATCGGTTCGGCGTGCTCGTCCGGCGAGATATTCCAGAAAATATCGCAAAAGAGCGCCTACGGCGATCTTATGAAAGCCGCCGATTTTTACGATTATTTCGAAATAATGCCCGACAGCAACAACGGATATATGCTCGAAGGCGAAAACCCGGTCACCGTGGAAGACCTTCATAATATCAACCGCCGTATACTCGAAGTCGCGGACAAGCAGGGCAAGCCGTGCGTGGCTACGGGCGACGTCCATTTTATGACCGCCGATGACGAGATCTACCGCCAGCTTCTCAAAAACGGTCAGAAATTCGGCGACGCTTTCCGTCATACGGGGATGTATCTTAAAACCACGGACGAAATGCTTAAGGAGTTTTCGTATCTGGGCGACCGCGCATACGAAGTGGTAGTTACCAACACGCGCAAGGTCGCGGATATGGTCGAGCCGGATATACGCCCCATACCCAAAGGCACTTATCCGCCTTCAATCGACGGCGCCGAAGAAGAGCTTGTCAACTGCTGTAACGAAAAAGCCAGGCGCCTTTATGGCGATCCGTTGCCCGAGATCGTAAAAAAACGGCTGGACCGCGAACTGGAAGCCATCATAAAGCACGGCTTTTCTGTCCTTTACATAATCGCCCGCAAGCTTGTCGCCAATTCCGAAAGCAAAGGGTATCTTGTCGGTTCGCGCGGGTCGGTCGGCTCTTCCGTGGTCGCCATGCTCGCGGATATTTCCGAAGTCAACCCGCTCCCGCCTCACCGCAGATGTCCGAACTGCCGTTACAGCGAATTCTTCACCGACGGCAGCGTCGGCAGCGGATTCGACTTAGACGACGCCGACTGCCCGAAATGCGGAACAAAAATGGTCTGCGACGGCCACGACATCCCCTTTGAAACGTTCCTCGGCTTCAAGGGCGACAAGGCGCCGGATATAGACCTGAACTTTTCGGGCGACGTGCAGTCCGACGCTCATAAGTACACCGAAGTGCTTTTCGGCAAGGAAAACATCTACCGCGCCGGCACCGTCGGTACCATAGCGTTCAAAACGGCTTACGGCTACGTTAAAAAGTATCTCGAAGAAAAAGGCATTTCACTTTCCAAAGCCGAAATAAACCGCCTCACTACCGGCTGCGTGGGCGTAAAGCGCACCACCGGTCAGCATCCGGGCGGGATCATAGTCGTGCCGAAGCAGTACGAGGTGTACGATTTCACACCCGTGCAGCACCCCGCCGAAAAAGAATCCAGCGGGGTCGTCACCACGCATTTTGCTTTTGAATTCCTGCATGACACAATATTAAAACTCGATATGCTCGGCCACGATGTGCCTACCATGTATAAAATACTCGAAGATTATACCGGTACGGACGTCCGCGATATTCCGCTCAACGATAAGACTGTCTATTCGCTGTTCGCGTCTCCCGCCGCGCTGGGCGTTACGCCGGAATCCATAATGTGCGAAACAGGCACTCTCGGTCTGCCTGAAATGGGCACGCCATACGTCCGCGGTATGCTTCTGGCCGCAAAACCCAAGAACTTTTCAGATCTTTTGCAGATATCGGGGCTTTCTCACGGAACGGGCATTTGGCTCGGGAACGGCGAAGAGCTGATCAAAAACGGCACCTGCACTATCGATACCATAATCGGCACGCGCGATTCCATAATGCTGTACCTGCTGCAAAAGGGGCTTGAACCTTCGTCGGCATTCAAGATCATGGAATCGGTCCGCAAAGGCAAAGGGCTTACCGACGATTTCGAAAAAGAAATGACAGAGCACGACGTGCCGGAATGGTATATCCAGTCCTGCCGCAAGATCAAGTACATGTTCCCCAAGGCGCACGCTGCCGCGTACGTCATAGCCGCGCTCAGACTCGCGTGGTACAAAGTGTTCCGCCCCGTGGAATACTACGCCACGTACTTTTCCGCCCGTCCCGACGGGTTCGATTACGACGTGGCGATGCAGTCCAAATCCGGGTTGATGAAATATCTCGAAAACGCGCGCCAGCAGAACGACTCCACTCAGCAGGAGGAAGCCGTCTACGGCTGTATGCAGATAGTAAACGAAATGTACGCGCGCGGGATCTCTTTCCTGCCCGTGGATATCTTAAAATCGTCCGTTTCGTCTTTCGTGCCGGAAGACGGCAAGATCCGGCTTCCGTTCACGGCGATAGGCGGGCTGGGAAAATCGGCTGCGCAATGTCTGTACGACGCTGTGAGATCCGGCGTTTCAACGGTCGAAACGCTCCGCTCCTACCCGGGCGTAGGCAGGTCCATAGTGGATCTGCTGCAGGAAAAAGGCTGCCTTGCTTCGCTGCCGGAATCCGACCAGCTTTCATTTTTCTGATACTACTTTAAAAAGAGGCGTACATATGCAGATACACGAAACTCATTGCCATTCACTCTATTCCGGCGATGTCGACAAGTCGCGCGGTGCGTCGATAGACGCGCTTTGCGCCCGCGCCGTCGAGCTCGGGCTGGGGTCGATCGCGGTCACGGACCATCTCGAGATCGACCAGACTATGGGCAATATATTTCCTCCGCTCGACAACGAAGGGATCCGGCGCGATATTTGCGCCGCAAAGGGAAAATACTCAGGCAGGACCGAAGTGGTCTACGGAGTGGAGCTCGCGCAGGCGTGCCACAAAATGCAAAAGACGCGCAGCATACTTGACGAATTCAAATATGATTTCATAATCGGCTCGGTGCATTGCGTGCGCGGATTCCCGGATTTTTCAGATATGGAATATCCCGCGGTTTCCGACTCTACGCTCGCGCATTCGTGGGAGCTTTATCTTTCCGAAATGAGTGAACTTGTGGAATGGGGCGGTTTCGATACGCTGGCGCATATCACATATCCGTACCGCTATTTTCACCGCCACGGCAGGGAAAACATAATAGAAGTCTATACAAAGGGGCGCGAGCAGTTCGAGCCGGTGCTCAGGCGTATAATAGAAAAAGGCATAGCGCTCGAAGTGAACACTTCCGGCCTGCGCCAGCGCGACGGCTGCACTTTCCCGCACACCGATCTTATCAAATTCTACCGCGAGCTCGGCGGCGAACTTGTCACTGTCGGTTCGGACGCGCATTACGCGTGCGACCTCGCGGCGGACATAGCCGATACCTACCGCCTGCTCAAGGAACTCGGGTTTGGCGGCGTTGTCACTTTCCGCGAAAGAAAGCCGGTATTCAGAGATATATGATAAACGAAAAAGCTTATGCAAAACTGAATCTTACGCTAAGCATAACAGGCAAGCTCCCCGACGGTTACCATTCTGTCGAGACCGTGATGCAGACCGTCTCGCTTTGCGATGACGTTTTTGTGCGCGAAAGCGCCGGCATAAGCGTGGAATGCGGCGCGCTTTCGGGCGAAAGGAACCTTGCTTTTAAGGCGGCGCGTGCGTTTTTTGCGAGCACCGGCATAAAGGGCGGCGCAGAGATCGTCATCAATAAGCGCATACCTGTTTGCGGCGGGTTCGGCGGCGGTTCCGCCGACGCGGCTGCCGTTTTGCGCGCGCTGGATTCGCTTTACGGTTCGCCACTTTCCGCCGAAGAGCTTTGCCGCCTTGCGGCTGCGCTCGGCGCCGACGTTCCGTTCCTCGTGCGCGGGGGGACCGCGCTCTGCACAGGCAAGGGCGAGCGGACCGAACGTATAGAATGCCGCGCGTCGTTTTACTATTGCCTCTGCGCGCCGGATGAAGGCGCTTCGACAGCACAGATGTTTGCCGAATCCGATAAATATAACTTTTTCGCCCCCAACAGCGGGGAAATGATCCGCGCCTTGCGTGAAGGCGATCCGTACAAAGCGGCATATTCGCTCCACAACGATTTTACCGATATCTGCGGCTCTTTCTGCCCCGGCACGGTGCTTTGCCGCGCCGCGCTCATGTCCTGCGGAGCCATAGGCGTTTCGCTTACGGGCAGCGGAAGCGGGTGCTTCGGTATTTTTGCCGATCGTTCAGGAGCGATCGACGCCGCAAAAGCGTTGCAGGGTGAACATTTTGCCGCATTTGCGGAAAGTGTCGTGCGGTAATTTTTCACGCACGGCATTTTTGCGTATAATCGCGTTTATCGTTGCCGATAATCAGTTCGAGGTGATAAAACGTGAAAAACAAAGACAAACGGCAAAAACGCGCCGTGGCGTTCGCGTTCACGCTGACGGCGGCGGTTATGATCACGCTCGCTTCGGCGGCGTATCTTCCGATCAAAGAGCGTTCGCTTTACAAAAGCGTCATACGGCTGCACGTAATAGCCAATTCCGACACAGAATCCGACCAGTCGCTCAAGCTCGCCGTGCGCGACGCGCTGCTTGCGGATGCGCGTTCGGCGTTCGAAGGCGAAGATCTCGGCTCTGCCATTCGTATCGTGAACGGTTCCGCGCCCCGTATCCAAGCCGTTGCGGAGCGAGTCGTGGCGGAACGCGGAGCTTCGTATCCGGTGCGGGTGGTGTTCGGCGAGGAAGAATATCCGCAAAGAGAATACGGCGACCGTATTTATCCGGCGGGGAAATATCTCTCTTTGCGCGTTATCATAGGCGAAGGCAAAGGGAAAAACTGGTGGTGCGTGCTGTTTCCGCCTCTTTGTCTCGGCAGTTCCCGGACTACCGGAGGCGACGGCGAAAACGACTCCGGCGGCGAACGCCCCGCTATTGCGCAAAACACGCCGCGCATAAGGATAAAACTGCTTGAATGGTTTGGATTTTACTGATAAAACGGAGGTACATGATTTGCTGCACAGGATCTACGGCCGCGCCGGAAGCGGCAAAAGCGAATATATAAAGACGCTGCTCGGCGAAAAGATCGCGCAAGGGACAAAATGCGTGGTGATCGTGCCGGTGCAGCAATCCATGGAATACGAAAAGGACGTTTCAGTTCGTTTCGGCGCAAAGGCGAATCTGTGCGCCGAGGTGCTTACCTTCGACCGCCTCCCAAACCGCACCTACCGCGAATACGGCGAACTTGCCGTCAGTTATACGGACGAGGGCGGCAGGGCGCTTATGATGGCTTTCGCGCTGGAAAACGTGCGTGACCGTCTTGCGGAATTCGCTCCGGTGTGCGCCGAGAATTCATTCATACTCAAAATGATCGAAACGTCGCGCGCGCTCAAGGAAAACGGGGTCGACCACCGTTTGCTGTCGCGGCTCGGCGAATTCGGGCGGCTCGGCGTAAAATCGCGCGAGACCGATATTATCCTTACGGAATACGATTCCATGTTCGGCGCAAACAACCGCGACTCGCGCGACGTACTCACTGTTTATGCGCAGAATCTGCGCAGTATGCCGTTTTTCAAAGGAAAGACCGTGTTCGTGGATTCGTTCAACTCGTTCACCGAACAGCAGCAGCGCGTGCTTGACAAGATCTATGCTCAATGCGATGACCTTTACGTGGCGATCTGCTACGACCGCGACGACGAAAGCGAAATGTTCGCCAACCCGTCTTACGCTTTTGCGCGCCTTGCGCAGCATAAAAAATGCGAGGATATCGAACTGCAAAGCGGAGGGAGATTCGTATCCCCCTGCCTTGCTTACATAGAACAGAATATCTGGAACGACGGCGCTCCCGCTTATGACGGCGCGGCAGACGACGTGGAATTCATAAAATGCGCTTCCGTTTTCGAAGAGGCCGAAGCCGCGGCGTACGCCGCCATAAAGCTCGCCCAAAGCGGTATGCGCTGGCGCGACATAGTCATTATTGCGCGCAAGCCCGAAAACTATATCGGCGTGCTCGACACCGTGTTGGCCAAGCATTCGGTGCCGTGTTTCTTTTCCGCAAAAGAAGAAACGCTCACCAAGCCGCTCGCGGTGTTCCTGGTATCGGCTGTCGAATGCGTTGCGGGCGGTTTTCAGACCGCATCGGTAATAAAGCTCATCAAAAGCGGATTTATGCCCGTTTCGTCTTCCGAAGCGGAGCTTATAACGCGGTACGCGCAGACATGGAACATAAGAGGCAAAAAATGGGTGGACGACGTGCAGTGGCTCATGAACCCGGAAGGTTTTTCTGCGCGTGACACTAAAAACACCGTGCGCCGGCTCGCCATAATAAATAATGCCCGCTGGAAAATATCGGCGGTGCTCAAGGATTTTGCCGGCAGTCTGCTTGCCGATCCCACTTACGCAGGGGGCGCAAAGGCGCTCTACGGTCTGCTCACGGCGGTCAACGCCGCCGGTCAAGTCCGCGCAAAAGCAAAGGCCCTCCGCGAAAGCGGCGACGACGCAAGCGCCCAGCGGCTCACACAGCTTTGGGATATAATCGTCAGCGCGCTCGAACAGCTCCATGACACGGGAGGCGAACGCTCCGTAACTCCCGACCTGCTTCAAAAGCGGCTGGAGCTCGTGCTCGGTACGTATACGCTCGGCGCGGTGCCTGCGGTGTGCGATTCCGTTATCATAGGCGGCGCTTCGGTATTCCGCGCCGATAATCCGCGCGCCGTTATACTTTTCGGCGCCAATGACGGAGAATTTCCCGCCTCGCCTTCTGCCGCGGGGATATTCGACCGCGACGAAGTCCGTCGGCTTGCCGAAAGGGATATTTACATAGAAGACACATTCGACCGCCAGATCTGCAACGAAAAGCTGTTTTTCTATCTCGCGGCATGCAGTGCGAGCGAAAAACTGGTATGTATATATTCCACCGGCGGCGCTCAGCGCGCTTCCGTTGGTGCAATGAGACTGCAGCGGCTTTGCCGCGGCGCGGTTTCCGTCAGTTTCGGCGAGCAGCCGCAAACGCTGGTGTTTTCAGCCGCTTCCGCGCGTGAACGTTCTATGTTTGCAAGCCCCGCCGCTGCGCGGCTCCTGCGCGAAAAAGGGTTGGACGGCTCGCTGACCGCGCGCGAATTTCCTTTGTGCGACAGTCGCGCTCAGATCGATTATCAAGACGGCGGATGCGTTTCGCTTTCGCCCACAAAATTCGAACGTTATTCAAACTGCCCGTTTTCTTATTTTGCAAACGAGGTGCTTCATCTCAAAGCCAAGCCGGAAGCCAAACTCAACGCTTCTGAGCTCGGCATATTCGTGCATCGCCTGCTTCAGCTTTTTGTGTCCGAACTCGTGGCGGATCCTTCGCTGCGCCCGCTGGACGATTCAAAGCTCGCTGCTCTTACCGACCGCTATACCGACGATTACATAGTTTCTTTGGGCAAGGGCGGCGGAGATATCCCGAAATCGCTCATATATTCGCTCGGACGGCTGAAAAACGTTATGCGTCTGCTTTTCAGAAACATAGCCGACGAGCTTGAAAAAACGGCCTTCACTCCGATCGCGTTCGAAGAGCCCATGCATTACCGTTTCGTGACCGACGACGGGCTCAACGTGGATTTTTCCGGTATCGCAGACCGCATAGACGTCCGCGAACGTGACGGCGTCTCTTACGTGCGTATTGTGGACTACAAGACCGGGAGCCGCGTTTTCAATAAGCAGAAACTCGATTTCGGGCTGGATCTTCAGCTCATGCTGTATATGGACGTTTATCTCAAAAAGCACGCTTACCCTCCTCATTCGCCCGCCGCGGTAGGGTATTATCCCGCAAAGATAGGCACGTTCAAGTACGAAGACGTCCCCGACGGCGAAGCGTTTGCCGGGGCGGTAGCCAAAAAGCTGCGCCTTTCCGGTATAGATACGGACCCGGATTCCAAGTCGCAGGTGACTCAGGATGAATTCCGCGCGCTGCTTTCTAAGACCGAAAAATGCCTTAAAAACACCGCGCGGCTTATCGCAAAAGGCAAAATGGACGTTTCTCCGCTCGATTCTTCCGCCGGGATCAAAGACAGCGAAGGGAACAGGATCGCCGGGTGCGACGCCTGCAAATATTGCGACCACAAGAGCGTTTGCCGGCTTTCTGATGATTTCCGCGTCAAACGCAACAAGCCCGTGACAGAGGAGGTGGGTAGCGGTGAGTACTGAAAAACGTCTCGAAAAATTCAATGACGAACAGCTTTCCGCGGTGGAGGCGTCCGGTCGCACGCTCATCGTTTCTGCCGGCGCAGGCAGCGGAAAGACCACCGTGCTCACGGGGCGTATACTCGAAAGTCTTATTGCCGGCACGGATATTTCCGAAATACTCGTGGTGACGTTTCTGCGTTCGGCGGCCGCGTCGCTCAGATCAAAGCTGTATACGCTGCTTTTGGAATACATAGAAGCAAACCCCGGCAAAAAATCCGTCGCGCGCGATCTGTATCTCATACCGTCGGCCCGTATATCCACGGTCGATTCGTTCTGCCTTGATCTTGTGCGCGAAAATTTCAGCGCGCTTTCGATCCCGCCGGGGATCCGAGTGATAGATACTTGCGAAAACTCCATCCTTTTGGATACTTGCCTTGACCGCTTTATAGAAAAAAAGCTCGCCGAAAACGACAAGCGCACTATGGCTTTGTGCGATAATTTTGCCGATTACCGCTCGCTCGATCCTTTCAAAGCCGCGGTGGTCAAAGTCCTCGGAAAATACCGTGCGCTCCCGTTCTGGCGTGAAAAGATCGCCGCCGCCACCGAAAAAACGCTCGCTTCTGCCGATATCGCAGTCAAAAAGGGCTTTTTCGCCTGCGAATACGGCGCCGATATGCGGCGCCACACCATAGAGCGTATGCGCTCTGCGCAAGCCCGCGCCTATACGCTCCACAGCGCGTGTGACACTTATTTTTCAAAGGAAAGCGAATTCAAAAAGATCGATTATGTCGTCGATTTTATAGACGGATTCATTGAAATGGCAGAAAGCGGCGCGTCGTTTTTCGATTTCGGTTCGTATCTCAACGACTGGGTCCCGCCCAAAAACGCCGCGATCAAAGACGCGGATTTCAAAGAATATTTCAATTCCGAATATAAATACATAGAATCAGCGGTAAAAAAGAGCGCCGAGCTGTTTGCCCGCGGCGAAGACGAGGTCATAGAGGACCATTGCCGCATGGCGCAGACCGTGGCCGCGTTCAACGGATTTGTAACAGAGTTCGAAGCGGAATATTACAGCGCAAAGCTCGCCCGCGGAGCGCTCGATTTTTCGGATTTCGAGCAGCTCGCGCTGGAGCTGCTGGGCCGCGTCGCTCCTGACGGCACGCTTTGCCGCACGGAATTCTGCGAAACGCTGCGCGCGGGGATAAAAGAGCTGTATATAGACGAATATCAGGATATCAACCCTTTGCAGGATATGATATTCCGGCTCATATCAAAAGAAACTAACCGCTTTATGGTCGGCGACGTCAAGCAGTCGATCTACCGTTTCCGCAACTCTTCGGTCAAGATCTTTATGGGGTATCTTTCGAGCTTTGCGGATCTTACCGAAAAAGCGCCGACCGGTCGCATCTTTCTGAACGAAAACTTCCGCAGCCAAAAGCCGGTGCTGGATTTTGTCAACCTTCTTTTCGATAAACTCTATAACGAAAACACGGTCGGGGCGTCGTACGAAAACGAACGGCTGCGCTACCCCAAGAAAAAAGAGCCCGTGGCGGCTCCGCCGGTGGAAGTGGATATTTTCACAGGCGAAAACGCAAAGACCGAAAAAGAAGCGGAATTCGTGGCTTCTGAGATCGTTTCGCTCGTGGCGGGCGGAAAATACAAATACGGCGATATCGCCGTTATAATGCGTTCCACCTCATCCGACGGCGTCGCGTTCCGCAAGGCGTTCGATTCCGCCGGGATCCCGTACGCTTCCGATAAAAAAGAAGATTTCCTTTCGTTCCCCGAGATCCGGCTTGCGCTTGCGCTGCTGCGCGCGGTAGACGACCCGCTCGACGATATTTCGCTCGCGGCTTCCTTGCGCAGCCCGGTGTTCCGCTTCACGGCGGAAGATCTTTACGAGATCAAGCGTTATTACGCATACGATTCGCTTTATGAATGTCTGCGCCACGCCGCGGCTTCGCATGGGCGCCGCACGGGGATAAAGCGTTGCTATAAAGCCGATAAACGTATAGGTGAAGTCAAACGGCGCCCCGGCGTGTTCCTCGCCCATGCATGCAGGGTCGGCCCGAGACCCGGCGCGGAAACCTGCGAAAAAAGCGCAAACGCGCTGGAACTTTTGCGCGGGCTGCGACGCAGCGGCGCCGAATGCTCGGGCAGCCGCCTTATCTGGCTGATGTATCAGAAGACCGGGCTTATTTCGCTCTGCTCTTGCGAAAGAGGCGGCGAAAAACGCGTCTCTCATCTGAATTCGCTGTATAAGTTCGCGCTCGATTACGAAAAGACTTCGTTCCGCGGGCTTTCGGAATTTTTGCGCTATCTCGAGATCTCTGCCGGCGAAGGGAATTTCAATCCGGAATCCGAAGACGACGAAAAAGAGCTTGTAAAGATACTTACCATACATCAGTCCAAAGGGCTCGAATATCCCGTGGTGTTCGTCAGCGATACCGGGAAAAAGTTCAACGACAAAGATCTGCAGGGCGCCTATATGGTGTCCGACGTGGGAGAACTTACCTGCGCCGTCACCGACGGCTTTGTCAGAAAAAGCCCTGCCGCGCTCATTTTACAAAAAGCAAAAGAAAAGCGTTCTTCCAGAATAGACGATTTGTTCTGCCTTTACGTCGCGCTCACGCGCGCAATGGACAGATTATACGTTACCGGCGTGCTCGAAAAACCCAAAAGCAAGGATTTCTTTTCGTGTGCCAGCCCGATAGAATGGATATACGGCGTCATCGGCGGCATAAACCATCCCTGCTTTGTCCTTAACGAAGACCCCAAGCCGAGATCCTGCGCGGAAACGTCGCGCACCGAAAGTTCGGATCTGCTTATACCCGACGAAACGTTCCGCCGTGCGCTCGCTTTTGAATACCCTTACGGCGGCGGGAACAGAGTTCCCGCGAAAGCGGCGGTTTCGGAACTGCGCAAAGGGATACTCGAAGACGACGAATACACGCGCACCATCGCGGTGAGCGAGGCCTCCAGAGTGCCGTCGTTCGCTTCGCCCGCGGCGGATGCCGCGTCTATCGGCACCGCAACGCATCTTTTCATGCAGTTCGCCGACTTTGAAAACGTGCGCAAAACCGGCGTGGAAGACGAGCTCGCCCGTCTTACGGAAGTGGGGATGATCTCCGCGGAAGACGCGTCGCGGGTGGATACGCGCGCGCTCGGAGTTTTCTTCGGTTCGGCGCTGTGCCGCGAGATATCCGCTTCACCGTACGTTGAGCGTGAAAAGCGGTTCAATATCATAGAGGATTCTTCCATGCTTTCCGACGTCGAAGGCGAAAAAGTCATGATACAGGGCGTTATCGACTGCTTTTTCAAGAATCACGACGGGACTTATACCGTGGTCGATTACAAGACCGACCGCGTCCGCCGCGAAGACGGCGAACAGAAGCTCGCGGAGCGCCATTCCATGCAGCTGCGCTATTATTGCCGCGCCGTAGAACGGATGACAGGCGGCACAGTGAGCCGCGCCGTGCTGTGGTCGTTTTCGCTCGGCAAAACGGTGGAGGTCCCGTATGAAGGATAAATACATAGGTACCGTAAACGTTTACGGAGGTATCCCCGCCGAAAACGCAAAAATGCTGTTCGTGCCCGAACCCGGCGCAAGGCGCACGCTCGGCATCGCGTGCGGCGGCGAAGTCTGCTGCTACGTCACCGGGAGCGAAGCCGCGGTATTGGAAACGTTTATCAGCAAAGGTATGCGGCTATTTTGCCTGCGGGGCGCCGATACGGAAAAAGAAAACGGCGTGCAGCACACGGTCGATGTGTTTTACACGCCTGAAAAAATATGATATTTGTGCTCAAAGCGCATGGAACTTTTGTTTCATTGCGCTTTTAGCTTTTCGGCTTCCGCTACTGCTGTGCGGTCGCAGCGTTCGTTTTCGGGATGCCCTGCGTGCCCTTTGATCCATACGAATTCCACGCTGTGTATTTTCAAAAGGAAAAGCAGCTTTTCCCACAGATCCGCGTTCAAAGCCGGCTTGTTGTCGGATTTTTTCCATCCGCGCGCTTGCCAGCCGTATACCCAGCGTTTGCCCACGGCGTCGGAAACGTATTTGGAATCTGTCACCAAAGTCACCGCGCACGGCTCTTTCAGCGCCGAAAGCGCTTCGATCACGGCAGTCAGTTCCATGCGGTTGTTAGTGGTGAGTTTTTCGCCGCCGGATAACACTTTTTCCGCCGTTTCATAGCGGAGTATGGCGCACCAGCCGCCCGGACCGGGATTACCGCTGCACGCGCCGTCGGTAAATATGTTTATTTTTTTCATCACAATTTTTGATATCGCACGTCTTTGCCCTTGAACACGCAGATGATGAACCCGCCTATGATGCGGGAAAACAGGCGCGAACCGTAGGTCTGGCGGATCTTTTCGGGCTCCAGATTAGTTGAAATTATCATGGGCTTTCCCAGCACCATGCGGCGGTTTATGAGCTCGGTGAGAGCCGATATGGAATATTCGTTAGGCACTTCCGCGCCAAGATCGTCGATTATCAGCAGAGTGCAATCGTAAAATGCGTCGGCGGCGTCGTATGCCGAAGAATAGAGCGCCCGACGGCATTCCGAAACTATTTTCTGGGCGGATTCGTATATTACGGAATAGCCCTTTTTTGCGGCTTCATGGCCGATGGCGGCGGAAAGGTGCGTCTTGCCCAGCCCGGTGCCGCCGCAGAACAGCAGATTACCGCTATGCGCGTTGAAATATTCGGCGTACACGCTGCATTTTTCAAGTATTTCAGCCATAACGTCGCGCGCCGAACGTCCGCCCTTGGCTTCGTCGGGATAGTAGTCCAGCGAAAACGTTTCAAAAGTGCAGTCGGCAAGCCCGGCTCCGAGCTCGGTGTTGTTGAAAGCGGCCGATTCGAGCTCTTTATAGCAGGAACACTTTTCTAACTTTATATACCCGGTGTCACCGCATTTTTTGCATTTGAACACCGGCTTGTCGTAGTCCGCAGGGTATCCGGCGGATCGCAGCAGCAAGGCGCGCTTTTCCGCCAGCGCTTTCTTTTCCGCGCCGAGAGTTGCCGCTTTCGAAGCGTCGCCGGCGGCAAGGAACATTTCGTAAGAAAGAACGCTCATGCGTTCGTCTGCCGCCATGGTCTCCGGTATCTTTTCATGGAGTTCCGCGGTGCGGCGTTCCGCAGCCGTGATCGCGGCCGCGCGCCTGCGTGAAAGGATATCGGCGGGGGAAATTTCGTTGGCTGGCATTTATTTCACTCCTTTTTTTAAGGCGGCGTTAATGAATTCGCGTTCGTCAAAGCTGTCTTCGGGCAGGGAAGCGCTGTTCTTGCGCTGCTCAGCCGCGTTCTTTGCGCTCTGCTCGTCCTTTACGCCGTTAGAGTACCAGTCCACAAGTATGCGGTCGAGGTACGTCAGCTTCACTTCGCCTATGGTGTCTACCATTTTGTCGTACGCCACGCGAACGACGTCGAAAGGCATTTCGTATTCCGAAAACCATTTTGTCAGCAACGCGTTTTCCTTACCGGTCAGCTTGCGCGAACCGAACCCGCAAAGCGTTATAAAACGCGCGCGGTCGGCTTCCAGTCCCTGGCGTTCCGCAAGCATGATCTCCAGCTTTTCAAAGGTATCGGCGCCGTCGTCGTAAAAACCGAGCGCCGTCTGCGTAATGCTCATCATGCTGCGCTTTCCGCGCGCCGCGCAGTAGGCGGCCACCGTACATATGTAATCGGCGTTCATCCCCGCGAAATGGTACATATTGTACAAAAGGTTTATGTCGTTTTTGTTCATATGGATGCCCAAAAGATCCTGAACGCTGTCCTTTACCGAAGCAAACGAGCCGTCCTTTTCGAGCGCATCTGCAAGCGTGATACTGTCGTAACTCTGAAGCAGATCCGCCGGCTTTTTACGCGGCGCGGACTTTTCGCCCACAGAGATAACGCCGTTTTCGCTCCAGAACGCGAGCGCCGAGCAAAAGCGGTCCTTGTCCAGACCGCATTCGCGCGCGGCGGCTGTCAGTTCGAATTCGGGATTCGCCGCGCAGAACAGCAGCACTCTCAGCACGTCTGCGTCGGCCCCGGCTATGTATTTCAGCGCTTCGCGCGGGACTACGAAATCCCCGCTTGCGGAAGTGGTCGTCCTGTAATTTTTCATAAGCGATTTCTTTTCTGCCGTATTGTTTTTTTCGCCGCGTCAGGGTCAGGACGCGGTCGCGCCGGAAGCCGGGCGCACGCTGAGCGAAAGGTGGCTTTGCTCGGCGCGGCTGGCAATGATATCCACGGTGTAATCCACGTCAAGTCTGCCGCCCAGCGCGGAGATGGTATTCGTAAGCGCTTCGGTACGCACGCGTATCTCCACCGGCAGCGCGCCGTTGGTGAAAACGCAGCTGTGGGTCTTGCCGCGTTCAAAAATCATGCCCGCATCGCCGCCGCGCGTCATCATGACCATGCCGCTTACAGGCATATCTATGAGCGTGGTGACGGGAAGACTGCCTTCGTCGCGTTCGGCGTATTCAAGCGTGAGACCGCTCTTTTTTGTGTGCATAAAACCGTTCACGGTGGTTTCGCGCACTTCGTTGCGGTTGCTGCCGTCTTGCGGGTCGTCTACCGTTTTATCGGTCCTTATTGTTATATTTACGGGTATTTTCATGCTGTTTCAGAATTCCTCAATGTTTACGTAGTTTACGCGGTCGGAAATATCGCGGCCCAAAAACGCTTTGCCGCTTTCGGCAAATCCGGCCGGGTCGTCGCTGACGTAAAACCTGCGCAAAGCGCCGCTGCCGCAGATCCCGGCGTCGCCGCCGATCATTTCGTCAAGCGATTTCACCGCTTCTTCCGAAGCGTTTATAAGCTCGCTTTCTGGCAGATATTTTGCTATTATTCGCGAAAGGAGCGGATAATGCGTGCAGCCGAGTATGACCGCCGACGGTGAAAGCGGTATGATGGGCTCAAGATATTCGCGCACCGCTATGTTGGCGATCTCATCGTCGTCTGCCACTCTGCCGTTTTCCACCAGCGAAACGAACAGCGGGCAGGCAATTGAAATAATTTCCGTGCCGTCGCCGTATTTGCGGATCTCGCGCTCGTATGCGCCGCTGCGGACGGTGGCGGAAGTTCCGAGCACAGCGACCGTGCGGTTGGCGCCGGCGGCCGTGTAGTACGCCTTTTTTGCGGCCGGCTCCACTACGCCCGCAACAGGTACGTCGAGCGCGTTTTTCAGTTCGGAAAGGCAGTTCGAAGAAACCGTACCGCACGCGGCGAGTATGGCTTTCACGCCTTCCGAAAGCAAAAAGCGGCAGTCCTGGAACGCGTATTTTTCTATTACCGCCTTGCTTTTGGTGCCGTACGGCACGCGCGCCGTGTCGCCGAAATAAACTATGTCGCATTCGGGCATCAGGCGGTCGAACGCGCTGACGGCGGTGAGCCCGCCTACGCCGGAATCGAATACTCCTATCATCTGCGCGCCTCCAGAGCCAGCTTTATAAGCTCGTCGAGCAGACCGCTCGCGGTCTTGCCGGAATATATCATCATTTTGGGGTACATTGAAATAGACGTGAAGCCGGGCATGGTGTTAATCTCGTTGAAAACTATGTTTTCGCCGTCTACGAAGAAATCTACCCTTGCAAGCCCTGCGCAGTCAAGCGTCTTATAAACTTTTTCGGCGGTGCGGCAAACGCGTTCCGCCACCTCGGGCGAAATGCGGGCGGGTATGTATGCGCGTGACGTGTCGGTCACGTATTTGGTGTCGTAATCGTAGAAATCGGCGTTGGGAGCTATTTCGCCGCAGCAGGGCGAAACAGGGGTATCGTTGCCTATGACCGCCGCTTCTATTTCTTTCCCGATAATGGCTGCTTCGACCAGCAGCTTGCGGTCGTTTTCAAACGCTATGCCTACGCCTTTTTCGAATTCCGCCCTGTTTTTGGCTTTTGTTATGCCCACGGAAGAGCCCGCGTTTGCGGGCTTTACGAAAACGGGGTATCCGAAACGCTTTTCACATTCGTCCATGAATGCGGATATATTGAATTCCGGAGTGTTGCGAGCCACGGCGAACGGAGCGGTTTTTATACCTTCCGCTTCGCAAAGCGTTTTGGCGGCGACTTTGTCCATGCAGACGGCGGAAGAATACTGACCGCACCCGACGAACGGTATATCGAACAGCTCGAGCAGCCCCTGCATAGTGCCGTCTTCGCCGTTTTTGCCGTGAAGCACGGGGAACACTACGTCTACGGGCTGCAGGGACCATGTGTTCTTTTCTTTATCAAACACGGTAACGCCGCGGTGGGCGGCGCCGGATACGGGGTATATGTTTTGCGCGTCTTCGTTCCAGGAATCGTCTTTTATGCGATCGAGCGCGCCGCGGTAAATGAACCATCTGCCGCTTTTGTCTATCCCCAACGGGATGACGTCGTATTTATATGGATCGAGATTGCTTATTACGAACGAAGCGGAAACGCACGACACTTCGTGTTCTGTCGAACGTCCGCCGAACATTACCAGTACGGTCTGTTTCATTTGCGAGGTCCTTTCGTACTTGTGAAAAAAGATGTTTCTATAATAATTATAATACGGTACCTTACAATATAACACATATTTTTCTTGTTGTAAAGACAAAAATGCGTTTTTGCCCCAAAAAACGCGCGCGCGTTGCGTCGGATAAGGCAAAATGGATCAAAAAGCAATAATTGCTATTGACAAAATGCGACGCTTTCCGTATAATATATTTGTATTATGTAAACCGAAGGGGGCGCCGTCCGTGAAGCTTGTGCGTATCGTTGCCGCGCTTTTGTGCGCGTGCGCGCTTTCGCTCGCCCTTTCGGGCTCCGCCTACGCCGAAAATCCGCTTGGCGACATAGATTTTGACGGCGATGTCGATTATGACGACTGCCGTTTGCTGTTCGATTACGTCGCGGGGTCGGGTTTTCTTTCCATAGCGCAGATGCGCGCGGCGGATATAGACGGCGACGGCGGTATCACTCCGGCTGATTGCGCGCAGCTCCTGCATTACGTTACCGGCGTGCTTTCGGCGCTGCCTTACGTCCACCGCGGCAGAGGGCGGCTCGCCATAATCTCGTACCCCGATAAGACCGAATATACAGAAGGCGAGAAAATCGATATGACGGGGTTCGAGCTTCAGATCGTATATTCCAACGGCGATATCCTCCCGGTCGAAAATTATTCTTACAGCGGTTATTCTTCCACCCCCGGCGTTAAGATAATCGTCGTCAGCTACGCCGGCGCGCGCGTTGCTTTTGTGGTGACCGTTTACCCTGCTCAGCAGTAAGAAAAGACCGAAAAAAATTTTTTTGCGTTTTTTGAAAATTACTATTGACAAACCGGAACTTTATTGATATACTAATCAAGCGCTCGGCGGGGCATTCGGCGGAATAGCTCAGCTGGCTAGAGCATCCGGTTCATACCCGGCAGGTCGTTGGTTCAAATCCG
>CACYCI010000122.1 GCA_902772845.1 uncultured Ruminococcus sp. | reverse complement strand
TGGCAATAAAATCTGCTTTGCTGTTGCCATAAACAGCCTCATTTATATTTGCTCCAATAGACGTTGCGGAACGAAGAAGTTGTTTGGCGATCGTTGTATCTTTTCTGCTTTTTGAATACTCTTCGTAAAACAGAACGACCTGCGATGCAAATTCCAGCGATTTATCGAGCAATGGACTTTCCATACATTCACCTCCGTACATTGCAATTATACCAGAAATATTCAATAAAATCAATGCTTTGCGAAGCAAAGCTACCGATTTTCTTCTCTTTTCTCTCTTCTCTCTTCACTGGAAAAAGTCGCGGAGGGGAACGGAGAGAAAAGTGAAGAACGAAGAGTGAAGAGTGAAGAGAACAAAAAGAAAAAGCCGCTGACGCGACTTATTCTTTTTGGTGGAGACGAGGGGAGTCGAACCCCTGTCCGAAAACCCGTCCACACCGTTTTCTCCGGGCGCAGGCGCATATTTGAGTTCCCCCGGCACCGACGGAAAGCGCCGTCCTTCGGGCGGGGTAGCTTCATAAGATCATGACGCGCCGCAAAGCTTAGGCGAGTTCACGTTCACTGCTGAGTGACGCCGCAGCCCGGGCCGCAGTGCTCCCGGGTGCGACGGCTGCCGCGATTAGGCAGCAGCTGCTAATTTGTTGTTGTTAGCGTTTATTTTTAAGTTTACGTTTTTTATGGAAGTCACGCTCTTCCGCCCGCTTACAATGCTTCAGGACCCCCGTCGAAACCTTTACGTCCCCATGAGATCCGCAACAATATTATATTATACACGGTTTTGAGTTTCTTGCAAGTGGATTTTTTACTTTTTATTATATTCGCCGAGTTTTTCGAGCAGCGACGCGATCTTGCGCGGACATTCTTTGGCAAAATCGTCGAGCATCTGCACCGAAATAAACTTGTTGACGTGCGTTTTGTCGCCGTGATGCCGCGCGAATATGCCGGGCAGCTCGCGCAGACGTTCGGTGATGGCGTCTTTGGAAAAATAGTCCAGATATTCGTTATCGAACCTTTCGAGCCCGCAAACCAGCTTGAGCGGGCGGAAATCCGGGTGCCCGTCGGCAAAAGTATAATCGTAATTGAACCAGTCCTTCTTTATCGACCACGGATCGCGGTGCCACTGATCCATGTTGCCGTGGATGACCGGCATGACGAAACCGTCGATATAGTAGGTGTCGGTGACGATGTGGGCGAAATAGCCCAGGTAGAACGACCTGCGGTACGGATCTTTTTCGTTTTTACAGTACTTTTCGTAAAAAAGCAGGTTGCTTTGCAGGCGGTCGGGAAGGTTCTTGTGCCAGTGAGTGAGCTCCTTTGGAGGATCGTAGCCGAAATCGCCTATCATCCTGCCGCAGTCGGGCGCGAGCGAGCCGACGTAGAACGGCTCTTCCAGCACGCCGAGCTCGGGCGTGCAGAGTTTTTCCGCTATGCGCAGATGCATTATCCATGCGGCCATGAGCTATCTCTCCTCCCTGCCGGCGCGCTGCATTTCGCGTTCGGCAGAACGTTTGGCTTCGTCTTCGCGCTTATCGTACAGCTTTTTGCCCTTGCAGAGCCCTAGCTCGACCTTGACCCATTTGCCCGCAAAATACAGCGAAAGCGGAACGAGTGCAAAGCCCTGCTGACCCATTTTGCCGAATATGCGCAATATCTCGCGCTTGTGCATTAGCAGACGGCGTTCGCGGTAGGGGTCGCGGTTGAATATATTTCCCTGCTCGTACGGGCTTATATGCATGCCGAACACTTTTATTTCGCCGTTGTCCACGCGGCAGAACGAATCCTTAAGATTCACCCTCCCGGCGCGCAGCGACTTTACTTCGGTGCCGCAGAGCTCGATGCCCGCTTCGAACGTTTCGATCACGAAATAATCGTGATATGCTTTTTTGTTGTTTGCTATTACTTTTCTGTTTTCTTTCATCTGTTACCCGTTATATGCGAACCTGACGTCGGCTTCGAAACAGAGTTTGCCTGTGCGGCGGTTTATGCCGCAGACGGACGCACCGTTTTCACCGGGTCCGGTAAAAATATCTATAATGTCGCCGCCCAACGCTTCGCCGTCGAAATTTATGCGGCAGCTCTTTACGCTTCCTATATCGCAGCCGCAATGGTCGAACACCAGGTCTGCGTACACCGTGTTGTTCAGATGGCGGTTTTCGTCGAGCGCGGACCAGCACACGGTATACGGCGTGCTTTCGGCTTTATCCGGAACGCCTGTTTCGGACTTTTTGAGCAGCTCTACCCCGCGGATATCCATACCCGCCGGCTCGCACGGCCAGCGCAGCGCGGAAGGCCTTAAAGGGAAGCGCCGCGAATAACTCATAAGCACCCAGTGCGTGGTAGCTTCCGCCACGGGGATCCCGCCGCGGTAAATGATGAATTCGCGTACGAAAACTATTCCGTCGATCCTGTTGTTCACGGTGAGGATCTCGATCTCGTCGTACTTGCGTATGGGCGACAGAAAATTGATCCCGAACCGGATGATCACGAATACCATATCGTCTTCGCGCATTTTTTCGTAGGTGGCGCCGGTGCCGGAAATGTCTTCCACGGCGATCTCCTGCATGTATTTCATAAGGGCGGAAAGCTTGATCTCGCTGT
The DNA here is from genome assembly GCA_902772845.1 of uncultured Ruminococcus sp. Lineage (GTDB taxonomy): Bacteria > Bacillota > Clostridia > Oscillospirales > CAG-382 > UBA1206. The sequence goes on along the minus strand of CACYCI010000122.1, from coordinate 3,759 downwards.
TTTCGCCCACGTCGTAACTATTGACTTTTATCTTCTGCTTTAACATTCTTTTTTCTGCCTCTGCGTGAAAGCGGGTTCGCGTCCATTGCCGACTGAAGCTTTTTGTCGGAAACGTGCGTATATATTTGTGTGGTGGAAAGCTGTTCGTGCCCCAGGATGTCCTTGAGCGTGAGCACGTCGACGCCGCCTTCGTTATACATGAGCGTGGCGGCGGTGTGGCGGAGCTTGTGCGTGGAAAGGCCTCTGCCTCCGAGCCCGGCGCGGTCGATGTATTTATACACGAGCCATTCCACCGTTTGCGGTGAAATACGGCGGTTGCGTTTGGAAAGGAAGAGCGCGTTTTTGGAATCGGCGGCGAGCGGCACGCGGCATTTGGAAGATCTTTCGCTCCTTACGGGAAGGTACGCGCTTATCGCGTCGCGGCAGGACTCGTTGAGATACACTATACGCATCTTGCTGCCCTTGCCGGTGACGCGCAGCTTTGAAAGGTCGCTGTCGATATCGGTTAGATCTATGCCCACGAGCTCCGAAAGCCGCATTCCGCAGTTGAGGAACAGCGTGAGTATGCAATAGTCGCGCGCGTAATCGGGCGACGCCGGATCGACTGTGTCGAGCAGGCCGACGGATTCGTCGAGCGACATATACTTTGGCAGCGCGGGGCGGATCTGCGGCGCGTCGATATCGCGCGCGGGATTTTCGGTGACGATATGAGTCTTTGCCGAATGATATTTGAAAAATGACTTTATAGCCGAAAGCTTGCGCGCTATCGTGCGTGAATTATCGCCGCGCTGCTGCGAAAGATACAGCAGGAAAGCGTAGATATCACCTGATTTAACGCTTTTAACGAATTCTTCGTCAACCGCGGAAAAGTCGCATTCGTCCATCGGCTTGCCGGAACGCTGCCACAGGACAAAGCGGAAGAACATTTCCAGATCGCCCGCGTACTGCTTTACGGTGAGCGCGGAGCGGTTCTGTATGGTCTGCTTGTAAGAGACAAAGCTCAAAAGCACTTCCGGTATCTGTTGCATTCGGTAACGCCTCCGTTATGTGGAAAAGGTCAATGATGCAGCTTGGGCAGCCATTCGCGGAACACCGCAAAGGTCTCGTCGAGCGCCTCGTCGAGCTTATAGTAGTTCTGAACGAGATATTCGCCGTCTATACTGACGTAGTCGTTGGCGGAAAACCACACCGCGACCTTGATATTGCGGCAGAAGCGGTTCGCCGCGGACTGGTTATCGGCAAAGCACTTGAACATTTCGCGGCACCATTCCGCCTGCTTCTTTTCGCTGCGGCCCTGAACGGTGGTAAGATACGATCTGCTGCTCCAGTCATAGATCCTGGCGCCGCCTGCGCCGCAGGCGAATTCGCCTATCATCCAGGGGTAGTCGATAAAGTAGCCCTTGTATTCGTCGTAAGTTTTGGTATACATATTGCGGAAAGTATCCATGCTGCCGTTAGCCGATTCGTAATAGGTAAGACCCAGCATCTGGCAATAGTCCGCGCCGGGGAAATAGCACGCGAATTCGCCCCATTTGCAGAACGGGCAGGTGACTGTTATGGGATTGAACACCCAGATGCAGTTGTCCACGCCTTCTTCTTTGAAAATATCGTAGAGCCGGCGCCACGTTTCCACAAAAATATCCGGGTCGAGCAGCGTGACTATACCGGCGTAGCTGGTCCAGTCGGTGTTCATTTCGTTGTTCAGACGGAATATCACGGGCTTGCCGTACGCTTTGATATCCGCGGCGAGGCGGCGGAAATGATCGTCATATTTGCCGCGCATGATATCGAACATGGGAGTGTAGCCCGAAATGGCGTTGTTGGTGGTGGTGAACTGATACGTGAGGTTGAGCACCGGCTTGCCGTTGAATCCGTTGCCGCCCGCGTGTTTTTCCACGAATTCGGATTTAAGGTACGAAAGGTCGTTGTACCAGCCGATATGCAGGTAGGTCATGAATATTTCGGGGGTGTAGTCGAGCGCCTCGGGGCTCGCCATCCATTCTATATATTCGTCGCTGTTGCCTTCGTAGAAGAAGCCCCAGTCGACGTCGGACTGATTGCACAGCTTTTCGTAATACGCGCGCGTCTCTTCGTTCCACTGTTCGGGGATCTTGAGCTCGTACTGGCCCGCGTAATGGATCTTGTCGCATTCTTTTTCGAAAAACGACATGGAAGCGATCATGCTCTTGAACTTATCGGTGGATTTTTCGGCGGATTTCATAACGACGACTATGCAATCGGTGTACTGATCCGCCTTGCGGATGATGGCTATATTGTAATACGGAAGTTCTATGGCTTTGGAAAGCTTAATGAACATGTGGTATTCGATTATTTCGTATCCTTCGATAACGTCGGTGAGCACTTCTTTGCGGGAGGTGCGCATAATGTTGTTCGCGTTGAGGAATTCGATATCGTCTATGCGCGGGACGAGCCACTCGCGCAGATAAATATCCCAACCGTCGGCGCCGTTGGTATAGGGGTTCTGATTTTCGTAAGAAATATTTATAACGGACCCCGGCATGAGGATCTTAGTGCGGAATTCGCCTATGGAAAGGTCGCACGTCACGTCGGCGGAAGGCACGGTCAGCATATAGCCGTCGGCAAAATTGACCACCCTGGAGTTTTCCGCACCGCGGAAAACAAAGCGCGAGTCGCCGCTCTTATAGTCTTTGGAATAATCGCCCGTAAGCGCGCCGTCAAAATAATAGTCGGCGCCGTAAATATCGTCCGGCGTCGCCAGCCCGGCGGCGGCGTCTGCAAATCTTTCCTGCCAAATGAGTTTGGCGTTTTCATCGGGTATCATAGATGCGGATCCATCCTCAGACGGTTCTTCCGAAACAGGTTCGGCAGAGCTTTCGGTATTACTCTGCTCAGGTTCGGATACGGGCGCCGAAACGTCGCTCCCGCCATTACAGGCGGCAAGCGCGGAAAGCGCAAAGGCGAATATCAGCGCAAGAGCTGCAAGTCTTTTCATCGTGTGTACTCCTCCCGGGCATTCTTTTACATATTGATTATATCACAGCCGCGCCGCTTTTGCAATATTTTTTTGCGCGCAAACGACTCCGCCGGGCTTGCGGAAGGCGATAATTGTCGCTTTTGTAGGTGCTGTGCCAAAAAAGCAAAAAAATGTTAGCACTCTTGTGCGTTATGTGCTAACTATTTACATTTTGTTCACACATTATCGCATTTTGCGTGCTATAATTTAACACGTAAAGAAAAGGAGTGCGAAAGCGCTCCGGTAAACAAACGGAGGTAATAATTATGTTGAACAGAAATCACGAACTCGCTTATTGGGATCCGTTCCGCGACCTGGACGAGATTGAAAAACACTTTTTCGGCGCACCGCAAAGGAGCTTTGCAGCAAACGATTTCGGCGCGTTCAAGACCGATATCAAGGATGAAGGCGACAAATACGTTATAGAGGCGGATATGCCGGGCTTCAACAAGGAAGACATCAAAGTGGATCTGAACGGCGACGTCATGACCATAAGCGCCGAGCGCCATTCCGAGCACGAAGACAAGGACAAAAAGAGCAAATACATCCGCTGCGAACGCTCCTACGGTATGTACCGCAGACAGTTCGACGTCAGCGAGATCAATGTGGAAAGCATCGACGGCAAATACGAAAACGGCGTGCTCACGCTGGAGCTCCCCAAGAAGGCGCCCACCGCACCCGTTTCCAGAAGACTCGAACTCAAATAATTTTCCCGAAAAGCGTTCACGCACAAAGAAAAGGCGAAGCCAACCATCAAGGCTTCG
>CACYCI010000121.1 GCA_902772845.1 uncultured Ruminococcus sp. | reverse complement strand
TTTTCTGTCACACTACGCGCTCACTTCAAGATCCAGCCCCTCGAAGAACTGCCGGATGTCGAAGGCGAACTCCACTTTCAGCTCGTACCCGCTGAAAACGTCGATGCGCGCTATCATGCTGTTCACGATCATCTTTTTCTGTTCTGTCGTCGCGCTGCCGTAAAGTTCCGACCACAAGATAAGCTCATCGTATCTCTCATTCATGCGCTTGCGCGTTTCCTCACCGCGCTGAATATCCTCCTCTGCGGCGGCAACGGCGGATTTACAAACGAAGTGATGAAATCGCAAGAAAATTGACGAACTATAAAATATGCGAGCGCTTATTCATTTTTTTCGGCCCGACCGCCTGAAAGCGACCGCCGGAAAAACGTGATCATATGCCCCGCCACGCGCGGTGCTTTTTTTGTGTCCTCCGCCGTTGCGCCGACGGATGCGCCTTGATATTTTATCCTTCTTTATATATTGACGGGCGCGGAAAATGGTGGTATAATATAAAATGAATAGATTTGTGGAGGGCAAAATGGACATAGAAACCCGGCGCGAGGCAAATTCATATTTTCTTTCGCGTGCGGAAGAAGACCTCCGGCACGACATATCTGTCGTGTTCGCTTCGGCGTGCATTATGCTCGTGCTGCTTTACGCATGCGGCGGGATCATATCGCTGCTCGTCCGTCTTTGGCCGCCGCTCGGCGCGGAAAAGTACACAGTCACTATCCAACTTGTGTTTTATGTGCTTTCGCTCGTGCTGCCTTCCGCGTTCGCGGCCAAGCTTGCTCGCCGCAGACCGGCAAAGCTTTTCCCCGTAAAGGCGGTCATGCCTAAAAACATCTTTTCGTTTCTGGCTCTTTCGGCGGGGATCACATATTGCGTGAATTTTGTCTGCAATCTGCTTTTTTCGGAGCTTTACCCTTATACGGAAGGCGAAGGATATACCACCGCGTTCGGCTCCGCGGTCGCGGTGATAATGATAGTTTTGCTCGCCCCGGTCCTGGAAGAGCTGTTCTTCCGCGGAGCCGTGTTCGGCACGCTGGCAAACTATTCGCCGCTGTTTGCGGTCATAGTGTCCGCGCTGGTGTTCGGGCTTTCCCACCGGAATCCGCCACAGGTCATAAACGCTTCCGTAATGGGTCTTTTTCTGGCGCTTGGTTATCTTAAGACCGGGTCGGTCGCCGTGTGCGTGTTCATGCATCTGCTGAACAACGCGGCGTCGGTCGCGGCGCAGTTTACCGCGTATTTCGCCAACGAAAACGTGTACGCTTTCTTTTTCGCGTTCGGTATCATCGCCGCCGGCGTGTTTTCGCTGGCCATAATAATAAAAGCGGCGATCCGCCGCAGACGCTCGGTGATCGCGTTCGACGATCCGCCGCTTGCGTGCCCGCGTTTCCCGCGGAGCGTTCTTGTGCATGCCGTCGCGGCAAGCGTTCCGTTCTGGGCGTTTGTCGTTCTGGTCGCCGCCGGAGTCTGGATGTTGTATATATGATGACAGAAGATCAAAAATTCATGAAAAGAGCCATACGCAAAGCCAAAGAGGCCGCCGCTTTGGGCGAAGTCCCGGTCGGCTGCGTCATCGTGCGCGAAGGCAAGGTCATCGCCACCGGACGGAACATGCGTGAAACAAAGCGCAGCGCGCTCGCGCACGCCGAGATGATCGCCATACGTTCCGCCTGCCGCAAGCTGGGCGCATGGCGCCTTTGCGATTGCGACGTTTACGTCACGCTCGAGCCCTGCCCCATGTGCGCCGGAGCCATTATCAATGCGCGCGCACGGCGCGTGATCTGGGGCGCGCCGGATAAAAAAGCCGGTGCGTTCGGTTCTGTGGCTGATATCAGCGTTTTCGACCTCAACCACAGTGTGGAGATATGCGGCGGCGTGCTCGAAGAAGAATGCGCGTCGCTCGTTTCGGGCTTTTTCCGCGCGCTGCGTGTGGAAAAGAAAAGAACAGCAAATAATGAAAACGGGGAACAGATGTAAAAAATGACAAACGGGACGACAGTAAGTTATTATAAGGCGGAATATCTGCTGATATTGCTTTTTTCGGCCGTCCTCATCGCGATCGGGGCTGCTTTCTATAACGATTCCGCGGTGCGCTCGTGGCTGTTCATCATCTTGGGCGCGCTTGCTTCGGCGTTTTGCGTTTACAGAATGACTTACAGGGCGGTATTTAGCGAAAACGGCGTTACCGTGGCTCGCTTGGGTATATATCATCGCACGATCGGCTGGGAAGATATCAGGTCGGTAAAAGTAAAGCGTTCGCTTTTTCACGGGGTGAGTTTATCTACCCTCCACCCCGACTCGCGTCCGGTCGTCATACGGATCGATACCGCCCGCGGGCTGCCGGTCCGCATCGCTTCCGATATGGCGGGCTTTTACGAAGCTTCGGATATTATAAGAAAACACAGGATAAAAAACGGCCGCTGATTTTTTCGGAATTCGGCGAAAAAAACTTACACTGCGCGGGCGCGCGCTTTATTTTGAGCAAACACAAGGAGCATAAACAATGGACAAACAAAAATTTTACATTACCACCGCCATCCCCTATACCTCGAGCACGCCGCACATAGGCAACGTCTACGAAGCGGTGCTGACCGACTGCATAGCGCGGCACAAGCGTCTGGAA
>CACYCI010000120.1 GCA_902772845.1 uncultured Ruminococcus sp. | reverse complement strand
TGACGGAAGGGCGGAGCGCACTCCGCTTTGCGCGCACACAGAAAAACTCGCAGGCGGGAACTGCCTGCAAAACTTAAGCAAGCTCCTTTCGCTTTCCGTGCGCGGGAACGCGCAGTTCGCGCAGGCGGTATTTGCCGCATCGCGCGAAGGCGACGAGGCGGCGGAAAGCATACTGGATTCCGCGGCGCGGTATCTTGCCGAATGCGTAAACGCAGCCGCGCGTTATTTTACGGAAGAGTTCGACGTATGTACGGCCGGAGGAGTAGGCACAAACGAAACAATAATTAAAAGGATCAAATCATACGCCGTTCCGCGAGCCAACATTTTTGCGCTGCAAAAAGAACCCGCGGAAGGCGCGGCCGCAAAGGCGGAAAAATTGCATTATGGAAGACACAATCTCTAAAGCGGCGGAAGCCGTTTCCGAAGCAGTTTCGGAAGCAGCCGCCGGGGCAGACGCCGGCACTTCTTCGGTCTGGGAGACCGTAAAGGGCTATATCGTCGAATACGGGCTCCGGCTGCTGATAGCTATGGTCCTGCTGTTTGTGGGGCTAAAACTGATAAACGTATTCACCAAACGCATAAAAGCAAAAAAATCGTTCAAAAAATTAGACAACACGGCGACGAGCCTGCTCGGCAGTTTTATGAGCATAGCATTAAAGCTCATCCTGTTCCTCACGGTGATCGCCATACTCGGCATCCCGATGACGAGCGTCATAACCATCATCGGCACGGTATCGCTGGCAATAGGGCTTGCGTTACAGGGCAGTCTTGCCAATTTTGCCGGCGGGCTTATGATAATACTGTTCAAGCCGTTCAAGCTCGGCGATTTTATAGACAACCACACAGACAGCGGCACTGTCACCGACATGGGGGTTTTCTACACGACCCTTACCACGCCTGACAACCGCGTCATAACCGTACCTAACAGTCTGCTTTCCAACGCGACCGTGATCAACTATTCGGTTTCGGAAACGCGCAGAGTCGATCTGGATATTTCCGTTGCGTACGATACCGATATCGACGTCGCAAAGCGGCTGCTCGTTTCCCTATGCAAAGCGAATCCGCTCACTCTTGCCGATCCCGAACCCTTTGTGGCGGTATCGAGCCACGGAGAATCGGCTATGATACTCACCGTGCGCGCATGGTGCAGCGGCAAGGACTACTGGACATTGCGCTTTGAACTGTTGGAAAATATAAAGAAAGCGTTCGACGCTGCGGGTATAGAAATACCTTACAACTACCTGAACGTAATAGAAACGCGTAAGTGAGGCAATTATGCACAGAACCTTAAAGATCCGCGTGTGCGCGGTGATCATTTTGGCGGCGACTCTTCTTTGCGCCTGCAACACGGGGATCGAAAACCCTGTCGAAAAGACTTCTTCCGCATCGGACACGAGCTACGACCACGGCGACGTTTCACGCATAGAACCAGGCTCCGCCTCAGAAGAAAGCTCTGTTCCGTCTGCGCAGAAAGAATATTTACCTGCGCTCCGCGTGACCGAGATCATGGCACTGAACACTGTGACTGCCGCGGATTCCCGCGGAAGATATCTGCCGTGGATAGAGATAGAAAACGTTTCGGAAAAAGAAATAAAGCTTGCGGAATACCGTCTGATCACTTCTGACGGCGAGTTTTCGCTGCCTGAATACACGCTCCCGGCCGGCGGATTTTATCTGCTGTTTTGCGAGCAGCTCGCCCAAAGCGGCACGGTAACGCTGATGCACAGCGGCTATGTGACCGATTCGGAAGATTACGTCTGTAGTACGCCAGACAGGTCGTACCTGTGCGCAAACGGCGCCGAGACCGACACGCCCACCCCCGGATACGGCACGGTGAAGAGCGCAGACGCGCTGGTGTTTTCAGAAATAGCGCCGGTAAACAATATTTACCCAATAAACGGCAAGCCGTCGCAGTTCATAGAGCTATATAACGACGGCAGCGAAGACGTTGCGCTCGGATCGTATTATCTTTCCGCCGACGCCGAAGACCGCTTTGTAGCAAAGCTCCCCGATATTATGCTGAAAAGCGGCGCCTATACGGTGTTCGACTGCAACGATCTGGGGCTTGAACTACCGCAGTACAGCGGCACCGTCACCCTAACCCGCAACGACGGAGTGCTTGCCGCTTCGGTCTCGCTCCCGGCAGCAAAAAAGAACAAGTCTTATACAGCCGACAAAACCTGGCAAGAGCCATCGCCCGGGTATCCCAACACCGATGAGGGCAGACTTGCTTACGCAATGAACCGTACCGGGCTGGTGATCAACGAAATAGTCGCCTCCAACACAAAATATCACTCCACGGACGGCAGCTATTACGACCTTATAGAAATCAAGAACACCGGCAACGAAACCGTAGAGCTTTCGGACTATTACATTTCCGATTCACAAAAGGAACTGAAAAAGTACAATTTCCCGTCTCAGAAGCTCGCCCCGGGCGAATTCTACGTTGCGGTATGCACCGGAATAGAAGGCAAATACTGCCCGCTCGGAATATCGTCGGACGGCGAAACGCTCATACTCAGCCGCGCAGACGGCACGGTGTGCGACGTGCTCAAATTCCCGCGCATACCCACAGACCGTTCGTGGGGCAGAAGCAGCGGCGGCCTTGTGTATTTTGCGACTCCCACCGTAGGCAAAGAGAACACTTCGGGCTACGCAACGCTTTCCGCCGCCCCCGAATCGAGCATGGAAAGCGGTTTCTATAACGGCCCGTTCGACGTTACGCTGGGCGGGACCGGGAGCATTTATTACACGCTCGACAGCAGCCGTCCCACCGAAAAGAGCAAGCTCTACAAAGGCGAAACAATAAGCATAAGCAAAAACACCACGCTGCGCGCATTCTGTAAGGAAGGCGACAAGATCGAAAGCGATATCGTAACGTTCAACTATTTTATAAACGAGATCGACCTTACGCTCCCTGTTATAAAAATGAGCGTGGTAGATAAAGACTTTTACGGCGAAGACGGCATTTATACCAATTACAAGGGCAAAGGCGAAATAGAAGGCCACGTAGCGCTTTATGTGGACGGAAAAGAAGAGTTTTCGGTCAACTGCGGCGTCAAGATCGCCGGTCAGTACAGCCGCAAATACCCCAAGAAGAGCTATCAGCTCAAATTCCGCGCCAAATACGGCAACGGAAAACTCAAATACGACGTTTTCGGAGACGGCGAAATAACCGAATTCAACGCGCTGGTGTTGCGTTCCGGCAGCGAAGACTACGAATTCACCATGATGCGCGACGAGGTCGTGGGCAGCATGGTCGCCGATTACGCGCGCGAAACGCTGGTGCAGAAATACCGCCCGTGCAACCTTTATATCAACGGCGATTATATAGGCGTGTATTATATACGCGAAAAGATAAACCAGGATTTCGTCGCTTCGTACTGGGGCGTGGATCCGGATACCGTATCTATCCTGCAAAGCCATTCTTATATAGAAGACGGGCCCAACGGCGGCTGGTCCGCGCTGAACAAATATATTCAGAACCACGATCTTGAAACCGACGAGGAATTCGAATATATATGCCGGCATTTCTCTATAGAAAGTCTTATAGATTACCAGATCTTTTACACCTGGGCGGATAACCGCGACGAAGGCAACACCCGTCTGTGCCGCTCGCCCGATTACGACGGCGGCAGGTGGCATTATATCTTCTACGATTCCGACATGGCGTTCGGGCTGTATCTGCAGAACAAAAACAAATCCACAGCGGATTTTCTGTTCGGCAAGCTCACCGCCAACAGCGGGCATCACAACGCGCTCATTTATAAACTGCTGCACAATAACAAGACTTTCAGAGATATATTCCTGAAGCGGCTGGAAGAGCTGTGCAACACGGCGTTCACCAACGAAGCCGCAGTCGGACATATAGAAAGCATACGCGACGCGATCGACCACGATATGCAGTATACCAAATACGGCGTTTCGTATAAATCATGGAAAGTTTACGTCCCGCGCATGATAAATTACGTCACCGACCGCGCCGACGTGCTGCGCAAGGAATTCACCGACCTGCTCAAACTTTCTTCAAGTGAAAGGCAAAAGTATTTCCCCACCTATAATCCTTAAAAAAATTCACCTCCGGCAGTTGCCGGAGGTGTTTTTTATATTATTTCAACGGGAATATATGACGGGGCACACGTCGCGGGGTGTCGGGCAGATATGATCCGCTTCGTAGCGGACCAGATCAGCAAGTGTACCGAAGCCGTAGAGCACGCCGGCGCAGGCGATTCCCACCTGCTTGGCGCCTATGATATCGTATTTGGTGTCGCCCACGAGCAGCGCGTCGCGCTTGTCGGTTATCCCGCAGGAAGCGAGCGCGTATTCCAGCACTTCTTTCTTTTTATATCTTCCCTTTTCGGGCGCGGCGCCGTAAACGGCGTCGAAAAGATAGCGTATGCCAAGCATTTCCATAAGCTTTTCGGTAAAAGGCTCGGGCTTGCTGGTGGCGGTGCAGAGCTTGGCTCCGGTGCCTTTTATAAACGCAAGCAGATCGTAAACGCCGGGATAAAGGCGGCATTTGTACATTTCGCCGCCGCTGTAAAACGCGCGGTAGCAGGCGACCGCCTCTTCCGCCTGTTCGCCGGTAAAGCCGTAATGCTCGCAGAACGCTTCGCCGAGCGGCGGACCGATAAACCGGCGCAAAAAACTTTCGTCTTCCGGCTTTATGCCGAAATGCGCCAGCGTCCTGGTCACCGAACTGATTATCCCTTCGGAAGTGTCGGCGAGCGTGCCGTCGAAATCCATGAACACATATTTGTAATTGAGCGCCATAAAAAATCACTCCGTTGATGTTTTTTGTATTATAGCACGCAGAAAACGGTTTTTCAAGCAGTATAGTTGACAAATCCGAGCAGATAAGGTATAATCTTTTTAACAAAAAGAGAGGTAAATAATATGCTTTTAACGTCAGCCGAAGCAGCAAAGCTGCTTAATAAACTTAAAGACGAATATCAATCGGTCCTCGAAAACGAAGCCATGAGCAAGGAGTTCCTCGCCGCGGTAGGCGAAGATATCGAATCGGTCCGCCCGGAATACGATTTTGCCGCGACTCAGGCGGCGCTCGAATCGCTTGAAGCCAAAGTCCGCAAAGTCAAACACGCGCTCAACGTGTTCAATTCCACCACGGTCGTGCCCGGGTTCGGAATGACCATAGACGAAATGCTCATATATATCCCTCAGCTTTCTCAAAGCAAGATGCGCCTTGCGAATATGCGTTCACGTCTGCCCAAGCAGCGCGAACAAAGCCGCGCGTCGCAATCGAACATACTCGACTACCGCTATACCAATTACGATATAGCTGCCGCCGGCGCCGAATATGACCGTGTGAGCGAGCTGCTTTCTAAAGCGCAGCTTGCCCTTGATGCGGTGAACAATTCCGCCAAACTGGAAATATCGCTGTAAAGCGCCTTTCCGTTGCCGCAGAAGCAGCTCTTTTTAATGATCTTAAAAAGGTCTGTGTTCAAGTAAAGAGTTTTTTGTTATTTTCTTTTGTTATTGGTTATATCTGTTATCTGTTCACGGAAAAACAAAAAATGTTTATTTGCGCTGCCTTCTGCGGCAAGAAAACTTAACATCATTGCGGCGGCGGAAGTTCGGTTTCATGCCGCCGCGCTTATTTTGGAACGTAAAAGGAGAAGAGTATGGATATCATCGCGCTGCTCAAAGCCCGCGCCGACGAAAAGAACGCGGATTTTCAAAGCAAGCTGACGCCGGGGATCGACCGCGAACGCTTTTTGGGCGTGCGCGTGCCGGATATCCGCGCGGTCGCGCGCGCTGTCGCGGCAGAGCCGGAAACGTCTGATTTTATTCAAACGCTGCCGCACTATTATTTCGATGAGAATATGCTTCACGGTGTGCTTATTTCGCAAATAAAGGACTTTTCCGCCTGTGTTCCGGCGGTTGAACGCTTTTTGCCTTTTGTGGATAATTGGGCGGTATGCGACGTCATGTCGCCGGTTTCATTCGGCAAGAACTGCCGGTCCGTGCTTCCGCTCGCACTGGGATGGCTGGCTTCAACGCATACCTACACCTGCCGTTTCGGGATCGACACGCTGATGCGGCATTTTCTGGACGATCAGTTCGATGTTGAACTGCCGGAGCGCGTCGCGGCTGTCCGTTCGGACGATTACTACGTAAAAATGGCGGTCGCATGGTATTTCGCCACCGCGCTCGCAAAAAAATGGGACGATATTGTTCCGTTTTTCACCGGGCGCGCGCTCGATGCATGGACACACAACAAAGCGATCCAAAAAGCGCGAGAAAGCTACCGTGTTACCGCCGGTCACAAAGAATACTTAAAAACGCTTAAAGTATAAGGAGCGTGAAGATAATGAAATACGCACTCGTAACCGGCGCCCGCGGAGGGATGGGCAAAAGCGTATGCCGTCTGCTTGCAAACGAAGGTTATTCGGTATTCACGCTCGATATTTCCGCGCCGGAAGAAACCGAAAACGGCGTTATTCCGCTGCAAGCGGACGTAACGGACGAAGAAAGCGTAAAGCGCGCTTACGAAAAAGTGAGAACGCAAGCGCAGGGGCTGGACGCGATAATCCACCTTGCGGGGATATATTCACTTGATTCACTCGTGGAAATGCCCTGCGATACTTTCAGCCGCGCTTTCCGCGTGAACGTCGGCGGCGCGTTCTTGGTGAACAGGACTTTCCTTCCTATGCTCAGCTGCGGAGCACGGATAGTCGTTGTAACAAGTGAACTCGCCGTGCGCGATCCGCTTCCGTTCACCGGAATATACGGCATAACCAAGACAGCGCTCGACAAATACGCGTACTCTCTGCGTATGGAGCTGCAGCTTCTGGGCATTCAAGTTTCCGTGCTGCGCGCCGGTGCGGTCGATACCGGTATGCTCGGCTCATCGACACTCCAACTTGACGAGTTCACCAAAAACACAAAGCTTTACAAATGCAACGCCGCCCGTTTCAAAGAGATAGTCGATAAAGTCGAATCGCGCAAGATCCCGCCGGAAAAGCTCGCCCGTAAGATCGACGCGATACTTAAAAAGAAACGCCCGCGCTTTGCGTATTCGATCAACCGCAACAAGCTGCTCATACTTCTGGATCTCCTTCCCCAACGCGCAAGATTCGCAATAATAAAAAAGGTGCTTAAAAGCGACCAGAAATGACGTCTTCTCCCTATCCTGTTTACGCAAAAAACCACAGTCATAATAAATATTTGCAGCTTAATACAAAAAAGAAAACCACCTGAAATGGTGGTTTTTCTTTTGGCGCCCAATCTAGGACTTGAACCTAGGACCCCCTGATTAACAGTCAGATGCTCTAACCGACTGAGCTAATTGGGCTTTTATTATAAGCGCAAACGGACTAATGAATATCAATAGTCCGTACGCTTATGAGTGTCAGCGTCGACTTATCTTCCCGGGCCGTCTCCAGCCGAGTATTGTCAGCACGCACAAGCTTAACTTCCGTGTTCGGAATGGGAACGGGTGGACCCTTGCGGTTAAAGACACTGACTATTGGTGCACCTTCGGGGACTCGAACCCGGGACCCACTGATTAAGAGTCAGTTGCTCTACCAACTGAGCTAAAGGTGCGAATTCCAACCAAAGGCGTTGTCAAAAAGGAATAGGAGAATCAGATCATGCAAGAGATCGAAGAAAATGTAGTTCAAGCCCTCGGTCTATTAGTATCGGTCAGCTCTACACGTTACCGTGCTTACACACCCGACCTATCAAACTTGTAGTCTACAAGTGACCTTACCAGCTTATGCTGTGGGATATCTAATCTTGAGGTGTGCTTCACGCTTAGA
>CACYCI010000119.1 GCA_902772845.1 uncultured Ruminococcus sp. | reverse complement strand
GGGCGAGAATATGTCGATGTCCGACTGCGAAGAAGCCAACGCCATAATCGAGCCGATCATCGACGGGCTCGACCCGATTGAGGGCGCCTACGTGCTGGAGGTATCGTCGGCGGGGCTCACCCGCACGCTCAGAACGCGGTATCATTACGAAACGGCCGTGAAAAACGGCTGGGAATGCGAAATAAAGCTGTTCCGCTCCTGCGGCGGCGCAAAGGAGCTGCGGGGCGTCATAACTTCGCTCGGCGAAGAAACGCTCGCTCTGGGCGAAACCGAAGTTGAAATAAAAAACATCGCCAAAGCAACGGCGATCCTGGGCTAATAGAAGGAGGAGATCATCAAAGATGAACAAGGAATTTTTCGAAGCGCTCGAAGCGCTTTCAAAGGAAAAAGGCATACCGCTCGAAACGCTCGCCGAAAAGATCGAATCGGCGCTCATTTCCGCTTATAAAAAAGACAGCGGCGGGCTTATAAACGCCAGAGTCAAAATGGATTTTGACAAAAAAGAACTCAAGCTTTACCGTCAGCTCACCGTTGTGGACGCCGTTGAAGACGAAAAGACCGAGATCTCGCTCGCGCAGGCGCAGCAGAAATCCAAAAGGTATTCCGTCGGCGACGTTTACGAAATAGAAGTCAAGACCAAAGAATTCGGCAGGATCTCCGCCCAGGCGGCAAAATCGGTCATAGTGCAGGCGCTGCGCACCGCCGAACGCGAAAAACTCGAACGCGAATACGAAGAAAAGAAAGAAGAGATCGTCTCGGCGGTAGTCGAGGCGGTCGATCCCGTCACCGGCAACGCCGTGCTGGAGCTCGGCAAAAACCGTATGACGATATTCCGCAACGACCAGATCCCCGGCGAATCCTACGTCCCCGGCGACCGTATCAAGGTCTACGTCACCGAAGTGCGCCGCGGTATGCGCGGCCCCAGCGTTTCGCTCAGCCGCGTGCATCCGGGACTGGTAAAGCGCCTGTTCGAGCTCGAAGTCCCCGAGATCGCTCAGGGCGTTGTCGAGATCAAAGCTATCGCCCGCGAGCCCGGCTCGCGCACAAAGATCGCCGTTTGCTCCAACGACCCCAACGTCGATCCTATCGGCACCTGCATAGGGCCGCGCGGCGCGCGTAAGAACGCCGTCACCAACGAGCTCAGCGGCGAAAAGATCGATATCATCAAATATTCCGAAAGCAACGAAGAATTCATCGCCGCAGCGCTGGCGCCCGCCTCCGTCAAGGAAGTCGTAAAGCTTCCCGAAGGAGACCGCACCTACCGCGTCATAGTGGCGGAAGATCAGCTTTCGCTGGCAATAGGCAGGGAAGGGCAGAACGCGCGTCTCGCCGCGCGCCTGACCGGGCTCAAGATCGATATCAAATCCGGCGATCCGGCTCCCGCCGAAGAACAGTAACAGTAACGGGACCGCGTCCGTAACGGAACGCCGAAGGAGTGACTGCGAACCATGGCGCAAACACCTAAAAAAACGCCGCTGCGTAAATGCGTCGGCTGCGGGGAAATGAGACCCAAGCAGCAGCTGATCCGAGTGGTCAGGTGCGTCGACGGCACCATAAAATTAGACAGAACGGGCAAAATGAACGGCCGCGGCGCGTATATTTGCGAACAGCCGCAGTGCTTTGCCAAATGCCGCAAGCAAAAACGGCTGGACAAAGCGTTCGGCACCGCCGTGGCGGATGAGATATACGAACAACTGGAACGGGCGGTGGCAAGCGATGCAGAATGACAAAGCGCTTATGTCGCTGTGCCTGGCCCGCAAGGCGGGCAAGCTCGTCTGCGGAACAGACCTGTGCGTGGAAGCGGTCCGTTCGGGCAGTGCGCTGCTCGTGGTAGTCGCTTCGGACGTTTCGCAGCCCACGCTCAAAAAGATCGCAGACAAGACCGCGTTCCGCAGCGTGCCGTGCGTCCGTACCGAATACAGCCGTTCGCGGCTGGGGGCCGCTTTCGGCTCCGGCGAATGCGCCTGCGCCGCCGTCACCGACGCCAACTTCGTAAAAATGTTCACGCAGGCAAAAAACAAACAAGCGGAGGAAAACTGAATGGCAGAAGAGAAAATCCGAATCAATTCGCTCGCCAAAGATTTTGGCGCAAAAAGCAAAGATATAGTAGATCTGTTGTCCGCACACGGTTTTTCGGGCAAAAGCGCAATGACCGCGCTTGAACCCGACGAACTTTCGGTGGTGTTCGAATATTACACCCAGAACAACCAGGTCGATCTGACCGCTTTCTTCAAACTTTACGACGATAAAAAAGCCGAAAAGAAAAAAGCTCAGGATGAAGCCGAAGCCAAGCGCAAGGAAGAACTGCGCAAAGCGCGTGAGGCAACCAATCCCAAGAAGAGCGATCCTACCAAGAAGACGGGTCAACCCCAGCAGAAACGCTCCAAGTCCGACGTGCGCGTGGTCGACACCCGCGGCACGCAGTCTATAGACGTTTCCAAATACGACGAAAAGTTTGATTCTTTCGTCACCGAGCCCGAAAACGTCCGCGCGGGCGGCAAGACCAAGATCAAAAAGAAGAACCGTTCCGATTTCCAACAGGAACAGTCCCGCGGCGACAAGCGCCGTTTCGGCGACAAGAACAAGCCTAAGCAGATCCCCAAGCCCGTGCAGCTCAAGATCGCCGTGCCGGATGAGATATCGGTCGGCGAGCTTGCGCTCAAAATGAAGATATCCGCGCCCGAAGTGATCAAAAAGCTCATGACCATGGGCGTTATGGCAAGCGTTTCGGACGTTATAGATTACGATACCGCGTATCTGCTCGCTGACGAATTCAAAATAAAGGTCGAAAAGAAAGTCGTCGTCTCGCTTGAAGACCGCCTGTTCGGCGAAGAAAAGCAAGATTCCGACGAAGAGCTCGTTTCCCGTCCTCCCGTCGTGGTCGTCATGGGCCACGTCGACCACGGCAAGACGTCGCTGCTCGACGCTATCCGCAACACGCAGGTAACAAAGGGCGAAGCGGGCGGCATCACTCAGGCGATCGGCGCGTACAGCGTGCAGATCAACGGCAGCGATATCACCTTCCTCGATACTCCCGGTCACGAAGCGTTCACCGCAATGCGCGCCAGAGGCGCCAACATGACCGATATCGCCGTGCTCGTTGTGGCGGCGGACGACGGCATCATGCCGCAGACGATAGAAGCCATCAACCACGCAAAGGCGGCGGGCGTCAATATTATCGTCGCCATCAATAAGATCGACAAACCCGGCGCCGATATAGAAAGAGTCAAAGAAGAACTCACAAAGTACGATCTGCTCCCCGAAGAATGGGGCGGCGACACCATTTGCGTGCCGATCTCCGCGCTCAAGCATCAGAACATAGACAAACTGCTCGAAATGATCATCCTTTCCGCCGAAATGATGGAACTCAAGGCAAACCCCGCCCGTCAGGCGAAAGGCGCTATCGTCGAAGCCCGTCTGGACAAAGGCCGCGGCGCAGTTGCCACCGTGCTGGTACAGAACGGTACGCTGCACGTGGGCGATATCATCATTGCCGGCACGACCACCGGCAAGGTCAGGCAGATGTACGACGACAAGGGCAGATCGGTCAAGGAAGCCGGCCCTTCCACCCCTGTGGAGATCACCGGGCTTTCCGAAGTCCCCGACGCGGGCGATCCGTTCCAGGTCGTTTCTGACGAACGTCTCGCACGCGAGCTTTGCGAACAGCGCAAGGCAGAAGCCAAAGAAAAGACTTTCGGCGCTTCCAAAGTCAGTCTGGACGATCTGTTCGGCCGCATAGAAAACGGTCAGAAGACGCTCAACATCATCGTCAAGGCGGACGTCCACGGTTCTGCGGAAGCTGTCAAGGCGAGCCTGGAAAAGCTTAATAACGAAGAAGTCTCGGTCAAAGTCATCCATTCGGGAGTCGGCGGCATAACCGAAAGCGACGTCATGCTCGCTTCGGCTTCGGACGCGTTCATCGTGGGCTTCAACGTCCGTCCCGACAAACAGGCGCTGGATCTCGCCGCGCGCGACAAGGTCGACATAAAGACTTACAGCATCATCTACGAATGTATCGAAGAGATACAGGCCGCCATGAAAGGCATGCTCGCGCCCAAATTCCGCGAAAACGTGCTTGGCAGAGCCGAAGTCCGCAAGATCATCCGCGTGCCCAACGTCGGCACTATCGCAGGTTCGTATATCACCGACGGCAAAGTCACCCGTTCTTCGTCCATACGCGTCATACGCGACGGCGTGGTGATATTCGAAGACAAGATATCTTCGCTCAAACGTTTTAAGGACGACGCGCGTGAAGTCGCCCAGTCGTTCGAATGCGGAATAGGGCTCGAACGCTTCAACGACCTTAAAGAGGGCGATATACTCGAAGCGTACGTTATGGAGGAGATCCCCAGATAATGCCTTCTTACAGGATAAACAAGATCAACGAACAGG
>CACYCI010000118.1 GCA_902772845.1 uncultured Ruminococcus sp. | reverse complement strand
TCGTTCAAAAGCGAGCGTCGCCGTACAGACGTACGGCAGTCGAGCTTTTGGACGAAGCGCCGCTTTTTATGAGGAGAGTTTATATTATAGCCACGTAAAAATGATACCCGGAGGCAAAAACTGTCTCCGGGCATAAATCATTTTTTAACCGGCGCGTAAATCACCGATTATATGCGGCCCTAATTATTTAAGTTCCGCGAAGTATTTGATAGTACGCACCATCTGGCTGGTGTAGGAGTTTTCGTTGTCGTACCACGAAACTACCTGTACCTGATAGGTGTCGTCGTCGATCTTGGAAACGAGAGTCTGGGTAGCGTCGAACAGCGAGCCGTATTTCATGCCGATAACGTCGGAAGAAACGATCTGATCTTCGTTATAACCGAACGATTCGTTGGAAGCGGCTTTCATTGCAGCGTTGATGCCTTCGGCAGTGATATCCTTGCCCTTGACGACCGCGAACAGAAGAGTGGTGGAACCGGTGGGGGTAGGAACGCGCTGAGCTGCGCCGATGAGTTTGCCTTTAAGTTCGGGAATGACGAGGCCGATAGCTTTGGCAGCGCCGGTGGAGTTGGGGACGATGTTGCAGGCGCCTGCGCGGGAACGGCGGAGATCGCCTTTGCGCTGCGGGCCGTCGAGGATCATCTGGTCGCCGGTGTAAGCGTGGATGGTAGCCATGATACCGCTCTGGATAGGAGCGTATTTGTTAAGAGCGTCTGCCATGGGAGCCAGGCAGTTGGTGGTGCAGGAAGCCGCGGAAATGATCTTATCTTCGGGCTTGAGGGTTTTGTTGTTTACGTTGTAAACGATAGTCTTGGGCATTTCGAAATGATCGGGATCTTTCTTGTTGGCTGCGGGAGCGGAGATGACGACTTTCTTTGCGCCGGCGGTGATGTGCTTGGTAGCGTCCGCAACGTCGGTATAGAAACCGGTGCATTCGAGAACGACGTCAACGTCGAGTGCCTTCCAGGGGCAGTTGACAGCGTCTTTTTCCGCATAGATCTTGATCTCGCGGCCATCGACTATGATAGAATCTTCGGTGGCGACGACGGTGTGAGCGTTATCGCCGATCCTGCCGGCATAACCGCCCTGCGCGGTGTCGTATTTAAGAAGGTGAGCGAGCATTTTGGGGCTGGTAAGGTCGTTGATGGCGACGATCTCATAACCCTCTGCGCCGAACATCTGCCTGAAAGCGAGACGTCCGATACGGCCGAAACCGTTGATGGCAACTTTTACTGACATGGTATGATACCTCCAAAAAATAATGTTATTTTAGTAACCGCTTTATTTTATAACACTTTTGCAAAAAAAACAAGAGTTTTTTTAAAGTTTTAACACTTTTCTAAAAAGAGCGCCCGTTTGAGCCGTGCGTTTATGCAATTCCGTAAAAATCGCGCGCGTTTTGCGCCGTGATACGCTCGGCTTCTTCGTACGTTACGCCTTTTATCTCCGCCAAACGTTCCAGAATGAATCTGATATACGAAGAATCGTTGCGCTTACCGCGGTGCGGATGCGGCGTAAGATACGGGCAGTCGGTCTCTGTAAGGATGCGTTCGAGCGGTACTGACTGAGCTGCAAGCACGGTCTTTACCGCGTTCTTGAACGTCACCACGCCCGAAAACGAAATATACCATCCGCGATCCACTAGCTCCGCGGCGGTCTCTGCCGACCCCGAAAACGAATGGAACACTCCGCGCACCTGCGGAAATCCTCTGACCGCTTCCAAACAGTCGGCGTGAGCGTCGCGATCGTGGATGACGACCGGCTTGCCGTAACTGCGCGCGAGCTCCATCTGAATGGCGAGCGCAGTCTTTTGCACTTCTCTGGCGGGATCGTCGTAATGATAGTCAAGCCCTATTTCGCCTATCGCCACACATTTTGCGTCGGCGATCAGTCCGGGCAGCCATTCGGGCACTTCGCCGTACCGTTCGGCATATTCGGGATGCAGCCCCGCGGCGAAATACACTTTTCCGTACGAATGAGCCAGATCGCGCGCGGCGAAGGAAGACTTTTTATCGGTGCCCGCTTCGACTATCCCTTCCACTTCCCCGCCGAGCAGCGAAGCTAAAAGCGCGTCGCGGTCGGGGTCGAACGCGGTATCCAGATAATGCGCGTGCGAATCGAACATCAGCGCACCTCCGCGCCGGCGGGCACGGAATCTTCGAGGAACACGACTTTTACCGAATCGCCCGAAGACGACGCGAGTATCATGCCCTGACTCTTTACGCCGCGCAGCACGGCGGACTTTAAGTTTTCTACAAGTATCACGGTCTTGCCCAAAAGCTCTTCGGGCTTGTAGAACTTGGCTATGCCCGAAGCGACCTGGCGCTTTTCCGCGCCTATATCCACCACCAGGCGGAGCAGCTTATCGGATTTGGGCACGGGTTCGCATTCCAGCACTTTTGCGGCAACGAGCCGTACCTTTGCGAAATCTTCTATGCTTATCTTGCCTTCTTCGGCTTTGCGTTCTGCTTCTTCCTGCTTTGCTTTTTGCTCTTTTTCAAAGGCGGCTTTGTCTATTCGCCTGAAAAGGATAGGCATTTCGGCTACGTTCCTGCCGGAAGCGTTATAAATGAACCTGCCCGCGTTTTCAAACGAAAGGTCATCGAAACCGAACCCTTCCTTTACTTTTTGCACGGTATCGGGCATGAACGGCTGCAACAGAGTGACGCCGCAGCGGATGCCTTCGGTGAGATCGGCCAGCACGCGCGCCAGCTTTTCGCCGTTGGAATCCATATCCTTGGCGAGCACCCACGGAGCGGTGTCGTCTATATACTTGTTGCAGAGCTTGAAAACGGAAATGACGTGTGCCGACGCATCCGCCACGCGGTATTCGTCCATGAGCTCCTGATATGCGGCGACTTCGGATGCGATATCCGCTTTGAGCGCGTCGCTCAGTCCGTCGGATCCGTTCACGGATGGAACGGCGCCGCCGAAATACTGCCTTATCATGGAGGCAGTCCGCGAAACGAGGTTGCCGAAGATATTGGCGAGATCGGTGTTGGTGCGGTTTATGAGCGATTCATATGAGATGTTGCCGTCGTTCTGAAGCCCCATTTCCGAAAGCAGGTAATACCTGACCGCGTCGAGCCCGAACAGTTCTATGAGCTCGTCGCCGTACAGCACGTTGCCTTTGGATTTGGACATCTTGTCGTTGTTCATCATCAGCCACGGATGCCCCAGCACGGCCTTGGGCAAAGGTTCGCCGAGCGCAAGCAGGAAAATTGGCCAGTAGATGGTGTGGAACCGCACCACGTCCTTGCCCAGCACGTGAAGATCGGCGGGCCAGTATTTTTTGTATTTTTCACCCGGATGATCGGGGTCGTAGCCCAGCGCGGAAATATAGTTGGGCAGCGCGTCCATCCATACGTAAACGACGTGTTTGGGGTCGAATTCCACGGGCACGCCCCACGTGAAAGTGGAACGCGAAACGCACAGATCCTGGAGCCCCGGTTTTATAAAGTTGTTGACCATTTCGTTGCGGCGCGTTTCGGGTATGAAAAATTCCGGATGCTCGCCGTAGAATTCCATGAGCTTGTCAGCGTATTTGGACATACGGAAAAAGTAAGCTTCTTCTTTGGGATGCGTGACGGGCCTGCCGCAATCCGGGCATTTGCCGTCGACGAGCTGGCTGTCGGTCCACGACGATTCGCAGGGGACGCAGTAATTGCCTTCGTAAGTGGATTTATAGATATCGCCCTGCTCGTAAAGTTTGGTGAAAATGCGCTGCACGGTGCGGACGTGATCTTCGTCGGTGGTACGGATGAAGCGGTCGTACGAGATCTTGAACATATCCCATATGGCGCGGATCTGCGCTGACATCTTATCGACGTACTGTTTGGGAGTGACGCCGGCTTCCTTTGCCTTTTCTTCTATTTTTATGCCGTGCTCGTCTGTTCCGGTGAGGAAGAATACGTCGCGCCCTTCCAGACGCTTGTGCCGCGCTATGCAGTCGGTCAGCACCGCTTCGTAGACGTTGCCTATGTGCGGCGTGCTCGAGGTATAGGGGAT
>CACYCI010000117.1 GCA_902772845.1 uncultured Ruminococcus sp. | reverse complement strand
GAAGAATCGGTCTCGTAAACCTTGAGCGACATATCCTTCATGGCTTCCTTGAACAGATAGTCGCGTATATGGCGGGTGGTGACGTACTTGCCCTCCTGCCCGGCAAAAGGCGAATTGTTTACAGAAAAAGTCATTTCCATGGTGGGCTCGCCTATCTTTACAAAGGGAAGCGGCTCGGGGAAATCTTTATCGGTGATGGTGTTGCCTATGTTGATATCCTCAAGGCCCGAAAGGCACACTATGTCGCCTATCTTCGCCTCTTCCACCGGCGTGCGGCCCAGACCGTCGATCTGGAACAGGGACGATATGCGCGAGCGTTTGTTTATGCTCTTGTCGTGCCAGTCGCAGACCGAAATTTCCTGCTTGAGTCTGAAAGTGCCGCGTTCGATCCTGCCTATGGCGATCTTGCCGACGTAATCGTTATAGTCTACGGACGAAACGAGCATCTGCGCGGGCGCGGTATCGTCGCCTTCGGGCGGGGCGATGTGTTCGAGTATGGTGTCGAACAGCGGAGCGAGATCCTTGCCGGGGTCGTCCGGCGTGAGCGAAGCGGTGCCGCCTCTGCCGCAGCAGAAAATGACCGGCGAATCGAGCTGGTCGTTGGAAGCGTCAAGCTCCATCAAAAGCTCCAGCACCTCGTCCGGCACTTCGTAAACGCGCGCGTCGGGGCGGTCGATCTTGTTTATTACAACTATTATGCGGTGATTCAGCTCTATGGCTTTTTTAAGCACAAAGCGCGTCTGGGGCATGGGGCCTTCGGCGGCGTCCACAAGCAGAAGTACGCCGTTGACCATTTTGAGTATGCGCTCCACCTCGCCGCCGAAATCGGCGTGGCCCGGGGTGTCGACGATGTTGATCTTTACTCCCTTGTAAAATGTGGAAGTGTTCTTGGCGAGTATGGTTATGCCGCGTTCGCGCTCCAGCGCGTTGGAATCCATAACGCGTTCTTCGACCTGCTGATTGTCGCGGAAAAGACCGCCGTATTTCAGCATCTGGTCCACAAGAGTGGTCTTGCCGTGGTCGACGTGCGCTATTATCGCTATGTTTCTCAAATCGTTTCTTATCATAAAATATCTCCTCACAAAATACAGATTTTACCATACTTTGCGCTGTTTTTCAACACTTTTCTCGCTTATTTTGCGCTTTTTTTGCACAAATTTGCGTGGCAACAACGCGCCCTTTCGCATAAAATCGTTAACGGAGAGTGATTTTATGCCAAACGAAACGAATATGGGCTCGTTTTTTATACACGTCTGCCGCAAAAACGGCAATACGCCGGTGTGCGGCGCCTCGGTGCAGACTTCCGTTTCGGGAAGGCCTTCCGCGGGCGGATATACCGACCGCGACGGCGACGCACGCCTTACGCTGCCCGCGCCGCCGTATTCGGCGTCGATCAGCCCGGGGACGTCCGCGCCGCCTTATTCGGTTTACGACGTGCGTGTTTCCATGCCCGGGTTCATCCCTCTGATCATCCGCGGGGTGCAGATCTTCCCCGGCGTCACCACAACGCAGAAATGCGTGCTGACGCGTACCAGCGACGATCCGAAGCGCCGCGTTCACGTTATAGACATACCGCAGCATATGCTTTACCCCAAACGCCGTCCGGAAATAGGGCAGGCGCCTTCGGTACAGACCGCCATTTACCCTTCCGTGCGTGAGGTGCTCATACCGCAGAACATAACCGTGCATCTCGGCGCGCCGGGGTCAAACGCGCCTAACGTAACGGTGCCGTATACGGAATACTTAAAATCCGTCGCCTCCAGCGAGATCTATCCCACCTGGCCGGAATCGGCGCTGCGCGCCAATCTGCTGGCCCAGAACACGCTCGCGCTCAACAGGATATATACCGAATGGTACCGTTCGCAGGGGTATGATTTCGATATCACGTCTTCGCCCGCCTACGATCAGGCGTATATTCACGAACGCGCCACTTTCGAAACGACCGACGCGCTCATCGACGAAACATTTACCGAATATATAGCGCGCGCCACGAGTCTTGCGCCTGTGTTTTCGCGCTATTGCGACGGATATATTTCGCAGTGCGACGGGCTGACCCAATGGGGATCGGTGGAGCTCGCCAACCGGTATTACACGCCGCTGGATATCCTGCGCTACTATTACGGCGAAGACGTGTATACCAGGTTCGCGCGCGTGGTGGAAAGCATACCGGGCTCTTTTCCCGGCAAGCTCGGGCCCGGCAGCGAATCCGAATCCGTGGCGCGGCTGCAGTACCGTCTGAACCGTATAGCCATAGATTATCCCGCCATTCCGTTCATTGAAAAAGCCGACGGAGCTTACGAAACGCAGACCGGGCTTGCGGTCAAGGAATTCCAGCGGATATTCGGCTTGCCCGAAACAGGCGCGGTCGACGAGCAGACCTGGTACCGCGTGATATACATCTACAACGCGGTAAAGCGGCTCGCCGAAACGGAAAGCGAAAATTTCACGGTGGTCAACGAAGGCTTCCCGGGCAGGGAACTCGACATAGGTATGCGCGGGCTCGACGTGCTGCGCATGGAGATCTACCTGCGGCGTATAAGTATGTATTTCGGCGTCGACACTATCCCCGCCGTGACCGTGAACGGAGTTTACGACGAAAACACCCGGCGCGCCGTAAGCGCTTTCCAGACGTTTTACGGTACGGACGTGACCGGCAAGGTCGACGAAACTACCTGGAACGCGATCGTTTCGGTTTACTATGACGTGGTCGACGAGCTTTCGCCCGACCTTCCGCCATACCCGGGAAGAGCGCTGCGCGCGGGCGACGCCGGCGAAGACGTAAAATATGTGCAAAACGCGCTCAACACGGTGCGCCGCGGGGTAAAAGAAATACCGCCGCTTGACGTCGACGGTATGTTTGGGCCAAAGACCGAAAACGCGGTCAAGGCGTTCCAAAAATATTACGGGCTCGCTCCGGACGGCGTGGTCGGCCCGCTCACGTGGGCAAAGCTCGGCGCGGAATACTCCGGAGCAGACGGGATAGACGATATGGGTTGATCACTATTCGGCTTCGCCGCCGTCGTTCTTGCTGTTTTCGATCTCTTCGAGCATAGAATTTACGAATATGCCGTTGGGCTCGAACTCGACCGCCACTTTTTTTCCGTTGAATTCACAGAGATAGACGTACGAAGCGGGGCACCTGATGTTCTGGTTGAAATTGAAGCGCGTGTTCACATACGGCAGTTCGCGGTTTTTCTGCTTGGCGGTGAATTCGTTTTTGGGCAGCAGCGTTATCGCCGTCGAAAGATCCAGCGAACACGCGACGGTGCGCTTTCTTCCCACGGTCTTATATACCTTGAACGTTCCGTCGCCTGCTTCGTATTCCATTTCGGTCATGGAAAACCTGTACGCCACGTAAACTCCCGCCACGGTCGTCAGAAGCAGCAGCAGCTCAAAAAACCATTTATAGGCGTTCACTATACACGCAGCCGCAGCCACTATGATGAACGCCGCCACGCAGCAGACCATTATCATCATCACCTGGCGCGGGTTGCGTTCCGGCTTGCATTTTATCATTTTTACGCCTCCTGTTTATATTCACAAACGAAAACTCATATATTTTCCTGAAAGGATGATATTTTATGCCCTTGAACAACGAAGATCTTTCACGCATACTGTCTATGGACGACGCCGCTTTTTCGGCATTGGTCGCCGAGATAGCCCGCGCGGCGGGCGGCAGCGAAAAACGCGTGCGCGAGCTTTCTTCCAACGTGCCGGAACTTAAGAAAGCGCTTTCCGGCATGAGCGCTTCACAGGCGGAAGCTCTGCTGAAACGCGCCGGGCGCGGCAAAAGCGAAGAAATAATGAACGCGCTGCGGAGAAACGGCTATGGACGGTGATTTCGGCGGCAAGCTGCGGCAGATACTCGGCGACGCCGAGGCAATGGAAAAAATATCCGCAATAGCGTCCGGCTTGCAGAACGGCTCCGCGCCTGCCGAAAAGCCGCGGCCGGCGGAAATTCAGCCCGTGCGTGACGACCGTGCCGCGCTGCTTTCCGCGCTGCGGCCGCTGCTGCGTGAAGAAAAGCGTAAAAAGCTCGACGCTTTGCAGACCGCGCTTGCGTTCGCCACTATGATAGGCAGCTACAAAAAACAAAAAACGGAGTGATATTCAGATGTATTCGCGCAGCTTCGGGGACCCCGCGCCGGGGCCCGAAAACCGTTTCGGCCCGACAGTGAGCTCGGACGGTCAGCTTTACAATATGCAAAATCAGCCGCCTCCCCCGCCTCCGCCTCCGCCCGAGCCGGAAAACGCGCCCCCGCGCGACGGCGGCGGATTGCTCGGTTCTTTCAGAAACTCTTTGAGCAGACTCGGCGCAGACGACCTGATACTTGCGGCGATAGGCCTGCTTATACTGCTCGACGGCGAAAGCGACAACGACGTGATAGCGCTGTTTATTATAGCTTTACTGTTCCTCTGAATCCTTTGCGGCGCGGCGCGACCCGAGGAATTCTATGAATTCGTTCACGGTGTTCTTTTCCTTTTGCGAAAGCGCACGGTACTTGGCGTAAAACCCGTCCTGCTTCGAGCTTTCGCGCACGACGAATGCCGCGTCGTCGCGCACCATGCCGGCGGCGAACATAAAATCTTCAAGGTCCACGTCGTCAAAGGCGTGGTCGGCAAGCTTGCGTATCAGCTTGGGGCGCGGCGGGTTTTCCTGCTCGCCCTGAACGAGCTTGCGCATCTGCACATAGCTTATGTCACAATCCGCAGCGAATTGCCTCCACGAACGTGGGCCTTTGGCTTTTTCCAAAAGCATTGAAAATATCTTTTTAGAAAACATAATACCTCTTGTTTCAGTTTTCTTCCGCGGCGGCGCGGAAGATCGTTTCGAACTTTTTGTCGGCGTCGCCCAAGGCGGAATAAATGTATATTTGTCCGTAGACAGCGCCGTATTCGCCGTCTATAAGCGAAGTGTCCACCGAAGGATAATTCCTGGCGTTCCGCTTGAGCGCCGCCATACGGTCATCCACGAATTTCCGCATATCCTCGGCGTCGGATCCGTCATTGAAAATGAATACGCCGAATTCCGGCCCGTACGGCTCGCTCGAAAAGAACGCGCAGTATTTGATCATGGATTCGACTTCGGGGAAATCCGAAACAAGGTCGCCGTACGTCCCCGCAAGTATGTCGTCGTCGAAAAAGTACGCGCCGTCCGCCTTTTCAGAACAGTAGCGTTCGCCGGCGGTCAGGCCGAATTCGGCGCAGACTTCGTTGAGCAGCGCGGCGACGTCTATTTGTTCGGGCGGTTTGACCGAAGCGGTGCGGTCGCCCGCGCCGCAGGCGAATAAGCACAGCGCCGCCAGCGCGCAGATCACGGAAATGACTGCCTTTTTCATGCCTTTTGCGCCCCCTTCGCGTCCCGATCGAAATACAGCAGCGCCGCGCCGATTACCGTGGCGTATTCGCTGTTATTGGGGATGATGAAATCCATGCCGAACATAACGCCCATTCCGCTGTAAAGCCGCGGCGCCTGTTCAAGAGTCGAAAGGTTGCCGGTAAGCACAATACTGGTGAGCTTTTTTGCCCGCGCGGCAAAGACAGCCATCATACCTATTGTTTCGCATATCATGTTGATTATACCCAGCGCGTAATCTCCGCCGGTGGCTGTTTCCGAAACTTTGCCGAAATTCGAAGCCGTCGCCTGCGCCGAAAGCGTGGGGATAATGTTCTTTGACGTTATGTCGTTTATTTTCAAGTCTATGTTGTTCAGGTCGCCGGTCTGGGCCAGCTCGGATATCTGCGCGGCGTCCTGCATATGCAGCAGCGCTTTGGAGATCCCTATGAGAGTGCCTCCTCCCACGCCGGTGCCGCCCAGGTAATCGGCGGTCTTATCTTTGGCGTAGACCAGCGCGGTGCCGGTGCCCATACTGACTATTATAGCTTCTTCCAGACCGGAAAGATACAGTCCGCCGCGGCCGATCGAAGCGAATTCGTCAACGTGTACGGTGGGGATACCGTAAATATCGCCGGTTATATAAGTGGAGCCGACTCCGGTTATCATAACGCGGTCGACAGAAGGTATGGAGATCCCGCGTTCGCTGGTGAATTTGCCGAAAGCGCCGTAGACCGACGCCACGGGGTCGGTAGCTTTTACAAGCATGGGCTCCAGCAGTTCGCTGTTTCTGAACCCTACTATCTTGGTGGTGCTTCCGCCAACGTCTATCCCTATTATTATAGCCATGCCGCGCCCTCCTTGAAAGCGTACATAATATACGCTTTTATTTTATCTCTTTTTGGACGCTTTGTCAATAGTAATGCTCTTGACTTTTGCCGCTGTTTGTTGTATCATCTTCTTCTGGGAGGGATACAATTATGAAATACTATCTCGGCCTTGACATAGGAGGCACAAATATAAAAACGGGCGTACTTTCTTCGTCGCACAGGCTCGTATACAAAAATTCGTTCCCCACGCGTTCCGCCGCGGGCGAAAATGCCATAATGGAAGATATCTGTGCGGAATGCGCAAAGGTATTCGGCATGTATAAAATAGAATGTATAGGCGTCGGCTGCCCCGGCGATAAGGACGACGCCAACGTCAGCATCGTGGCTGCGGGCAATCTGCCTTTCAGAGATCTTCCCATAGTCCGTCTGTTGAAGGAACGTTTCGGTGTAGAAGTGTATCTCGAAAACGACGGCAGCTGCGCGCTGATAGCGGATTGGCTTGCGGGAGCCGGAAAAGGATGCACGGATATGGTCGAAATAACCGTCGGCACGGGCATAGGCGGCGGCTGCGTGGTCAACGGCGACCTTATGCGCGGCGTCACCAACGACGCGGGCGAGCTGGGACATTTCGTAATAGACCCGCGCGGCGAAAAATGCGCGTGCGGGCAGAAGGGCTGCTTTGAAAAATACGCTTCCGCCACCGCGCTCATAAAACAGACCCGCGCCGCGGCGCAAAAGAATCCCCGCTCTGTGCTCGCCGCCGAATCGTCTTCCGGCGTGGACGGCCGCACGGTCTTCAACGCCTATGCAAAGGGGTGCCCGGTCGCAAAGCGCGTGCTTGCAAAATACGCAAAATACCTGGCTACCGGCATAAACGGGCTCGATTATATTTTTGCGCCGCAGTATATCTCGCTTGCCGGCGGCATAATGAATCAGGGGGAGACCGTGCTCAAATTCCTCCGCCCGTATTTGCTCCATCCGCAAAAAGTGGGCGTCACTACGCTCCACGGCGATGCCGGCGTTATAGGCGCGGCGCTGCTTTGGAAATTCAAAAAGTATTATCTTTCTTTAAGGTAAATAAAGCAAAAGAGAGACGGCTCGCAGCCGTCCCTCTTTTTTGCATTCAGTTCTGCGTTTCCGCCTTCAGCATGTTTTCTATAAATATGCCGTATCCGCGCGCGGGGTCGCTTATCATAACGTGCGTCACCGCGCCGCACAGACGGCCGTCCTGTATGACGGGCGAGCCCGACATCCCCTGGACTATGCCGCCGGTCTTTTCGAGCAGCTCCTTATCGGTCACTTCCAAAAGGAAATTCTTGGTATCGCCGCCGTCGTTGTAAATGCGGACTATGCGTATTTCATACATCCGCGGAACGCTTCCAATTACCGTCGTAAGGATATACGCCCTGCCGGTCTTCATTTCGCCGCCGTAGCATATCTCCATAGGCGCTGCCGCGAACGCCGAAATATCATCGAAGATCCCGAAAACGCCGCATTCGGTGTTCTTTTCCAGCGTCCCGGCCGTTTTGGAGGAAAATTCGCCGACAAGTTCGCCCGGCTCGCTGCGCCTGCCTTTTACCACTCCCGTAACCGTCACTCCCGTGACCGCGCCTTTAAGCAGCGGCAGCGGTCTGCCGGTATCCGGGTCGCAAACGCCGTGCCCCAGGCCGCCGAAACGCTTAGTGCGTGCGTCGACGTAAGTCACCGTGCCTATGCCGGCGGTCGAATCGCGCACCCAAAGCCCGGCGCGGTAAAGGTTATCCGAAACCGAACGTTTGGGTCTGACCGTGACCGAAAAAGATACGTCGCCGCGCAGCACCGTGAACACCGTGTCGGCTCCTTTTCCGGCGTTTACGGCTTCGGCGAGCTCTTCGGCGGTGTTGACCTGCATTCCGTTCACCGCGGTGATCACGTCGCCGGATCTTATTCCGGCGTCCTTTGCGGGCGATGCGATGCCGTCATAGCTTTCTATATCGGTAACGCCTACAACTATCACGCCGCGGGTGAAAAACTTTATACCGAAAGGAGTCCCTCCCGGCAGCAGGACCGGTCGCTCCGGCGGAGCGGCTTGCGGTCTGAGAGCGCCGTAGGGCGTAAACGCGCAAACGGCAAACAGTATGGCGCAAAGCAGAAAGAATGCCCAAACCCGTTTTTTAAATTCCATTTTCATTCCTGCCTTCGTGCTGTGTCGTTCACAGCCGCACTTATTGTGCGTCGGCGCGCGCCTTATTATACGGGTGGAAAGCGGAATGAATTATCTGTGCTTTATTCCATTATTTTTACTGTTATCTTTTTTTCTTTTGCCGCTGTTTTTGTTTTTTAATATTGCGGATCCCGGCTTGCCGGAGCTTTCCGGCTGACGGACCGGCTTTTGCGTGCGGCGCGGTTCATACGGCGGCACCAGCTTGTCGTCGCCGAACCCTATAAGATCCTCTCTGCCGTGCTCGGTCAGCACGCGGCGTATAAGCGCGTGGTTTTCTTTTTTGTAAAACTGCAAAAGCGCGCGCTGCGCCTGCTTGGACGCATGATCCCGCGCCACGTAAACGCTTTTGCCGGTAAAAGGATCCACGCCAGTGTGATACATGCAGGTGGAAGCAGTGCCCGGCGTGGGATAAAAATCCTGCACTTGTTCGGGATTCAGCTTGTTTTTTTTAAGATAAAGCGCAAGCTCAATAGCGTCGTCGAGCGTCGAGCCGGGATGCGACGACATGAGATACGGAACTATATATTGTTCTTTTCCGCAAGCGTGCGAATATTCAAAGAATTTTTTTACAAATCTGTCGTATAGTTCCGCGCTTGGCTTGCCCATACGGAAAAGCACGCTGTCGCATATATGCTCGGGCGCGACCTTCAACTGACCGCTCACGTTGTGCGAAACGAGATGCTTCAGGAATTTTTCGTTTTTGCCGCACAGGATGTAATCGTAGCGTATGCCGGAACGGACGAATACCTTTTTGACCCCCGGGACCGCTTCAACTTTTTCCAGAAGCTCAAGGTATTCGCTGTGGTCTGCGTTGATATTGGGACACGGAGAAGGGAACAGGCACTGGCGGTTTTTGCATACTCCCAGCGTCTTTTGCTTTTCGCAGGCGGCGTGGCGGAAATTGGCTGTCGGGCCGCCGACGTCGTGGATATACCCCTTGAAATCGGGCATGGCGGCTATTATTTTCGCTTCTTCCACTACCGAAGCTATACTGCGCGATGTCACCGTGCGCCCCTGATGGAACGTGATGGAGCAGAAATTGCAGCCGCCGAAGCATCCGCGGCAGTGAGTTATTGAAAACTTCACTTCCTCTATGGCGGGGACTCCGCCAGCGGCGTCGTATGAAGGATGCCAGGCGCGCATATAAGGCAGGGAATAGACAAAATCGAGCTGATTGCGCGTGAGCGGAGGCATAGGCGGATTCTGCACGACGTATCGGCTGCCGTATTTTTCTGCAAGCGCTTTGCCGTATATGCTGTCCTGATTATCGTGCTGTATCTTGAAGGCGCGCGCAAATTCCGCTTTGTCTGTCTTCAGAACGTCGTAATCGCCTATATCTTCATATTCAAAATGGACGTTGGCAAGGTCGTCGGTCATGAACGAAGTGCCGCGCACGTCGCATATTTTCTTTATCGGCACGCCTTTATCGAGCAGGAACGCGATACGCCTCAGCGAAGATTCGCCCATCCCGTACGAAATAAGGTCCGCCCTTGAATCTATGAGTATGGAACGCCGCACGGAATCGGTCCAGTAATCGTAATGCGCGAAACGGCGCGTTGTGGCTTCCACACCGCCTATTATTATAGGCACGTCGCCGTACGCTTCGCGCAGACGGTTGCAGTAAACTATGACCGCGCGGTCGGGGCGCAGGCCTGCCTTTCCGCCGGGGGAATAATAATCGGAAGAACGCGGCTTTTTGGCGGCGGTGTAGTGCGCGACCATGCTGTCGACGTTTCCGCTGTTGACCAGAAAAGCCAGACGCGGCCTGCCGAAACGCATGAAATCGCGCGTGTCGCGCCAATCCGGCTGGGGGATTATGCAAACGCTGTACCCTTCTGCTTCCAGCACGCGTGAAACTATTGCGGTGCCGAACGACGGATGGTCGACGTAGGCGTCCCCCGTGACTATCACAAAATCCGGAGTATCCCAGCCGAGCGCTTCCGCTTCGGCTTTTGTTACAGGTAAAAAGCTCATAAAAATCACCGACCGTATTTTAACATAATAGTAGTACCGTGTCAACGGTAAAAACGTTTTGCCCTATACGCAAAAAGAAAGCCGCGGTCTTCACCGCGGCTTTGAAAAAGATTCAAATATGATTATTTGGATTTTTTAACTATGACAGCGCCGCCCAGAGCGAGGACGGAAACAACTGCG
Organism: uncultured Ruminococcus sp.; assembly: GCA_902772845.1. Lineage (GTDB taxonomy): Bacteria > Bacillota > Clostridia > Oscillospirales > CAG-382 > UBA1206. Next base: position 1,738 of record CACYCI010000117.1, on the reverse strand, counting down.
AGAGCGATGATGCCGGCGTCGCCGGTGGTAGGAGTGCTGCCGCCTTTGCTGGTCTCTTCGGATGCAGCGGGAGCGGATTCTTCAGCAGGGGTGGATTCTTCAGCAGGGGTGGAATCTTCAGCAGGGGTGGAATCTTCTTCGGAAGCTTCGGGCTGAGATTCGGGTTCGGGGTCTTCGGAAACGTCGACAATGTCGTTGGGGATCTCGGTGCCGAATTCTTCGTCGAAATCGTCTGCTATATCATAGTAGTAAACGGTAAGAACGCTGCCTTCGGTGCCTTCGATACGGAATTCGTTATCGTGGAATTCGATGTTGCCGTCTTCGGGAACGTAGCCTCTGTCAGCTCTGTCGCCGAGGTATTTGGAAATATTCCAAACGCCATAGGTCGTGCCGGGGCCTGCATAGCAGGGAGTGCCGCCGAGCGCATAGTAGGTGGTTGCGCCTTCCATGCCGGAAAGGTAGAGGTCGGCGTCGTCTTTGTCGCCGCGTTTATAATGAGCGTGGACTTCGAGCTTGGATATGCCTTCGCCGAATTCTATGAAATACCTGATGTATTTCTGTTCGTCTTTGATGTTGGAAATGAGTTCGTCATAGGTGCCGGCAGCGTCTTTATATATCATTTTGACGACTGCGGTAGGCGCGGTGAGGGTGATAACGGCGGTGCCGTTAGCTTTGACTTCGACTGTTGCGCCTTCAACTTCGACTTTGGCGTCGGCGTTTTCAGCATCAAGAGGTCTGAGGTCGCATTCGGGATCGGTCTCGGCGCTGACGAAAACGGTCAGGCAGGAGAGGACCATAACAAGTGCGAGGAAAACTGCGAGTTTTTTCATGGTTTTGTCCTTTCGTTTTATGTATTTGATATCTATATCATCATTCTATAACATATCACAGTATGGATTATAGCATAACTTTCACGCTATGTCAACATATTTTTAATATTTTCCGGCTTTTGGAAAAATAATGTCATTCCGTTGCGCAAAAAACCTTTGATTTTTTTGAAAAAGCCGTTATAATATAAGAAAAAGCCGCATGGGAAGGAGAACAGCACATGGAGCTTGAACAAATAAGGGAACGTTTTTCCAAAGACCTTTTCGCAGTCGAGGCAACTGGGATAGTGATAACCAAAGCCGAAGACTGCTATGCCGAATGCCGTCTTGAGCTTGAACGCAAGCACAAGAACGCGATGGGCGGCACTATGGGCGGCGTGATATTCACGCTGTGCGATTTTGCCTATGCGGTCGCTTCCAACGGTTTGGACAAGCCGTACAGCATGTCGCTTTCTTCAAGCATTTCGTTCCTCGCCCAGCCAAAAGGAAAAGAACTCATCGCCCGCGCCGAATGTATAAAAGACGGCGGGCATACTTGCTTTTACCGCGTCCGCGTGGAAGACGACGCCGGAGTGAGCGTGGCGGAAGCGGAATTCACCGGTTATAAGCTGAAAAAATAACGCCTTTTGCAAAGATCCCCCGCGGGCGGAGAAGATCCGCTCGCGGGGGCGATCGATTATAAGCGCGCAAATTTGCAATGCGGCAAAACGTTGCAGCGCGCTGCGCGCTGCTCCGCCGCGTTTTTTCGCCGCGAGCGTGATATTATTTGTATTTTGGTATTGAAAATCTTGCGCTTTTGTGATATAATGCACGGTGCTGAAATATGTAATACGGTCATGCTTGCCGGGGAGTCAGCGGTGCCCTGTTACCTGCAATCCGCTGCAGCAGGGGTCAAATGCCGGTAGAGGTCG
>CACYCI010000116.1 GCA_902772845.1 uncultured Ruminococcus sp. | reverse complement strand
CTCGACGAGTTGTGCCGCGGCCGCACGACGATAGTCGTCGCCCACCGGCTTTCCACCATACGCAACGCCACGCAGATAGCGGTCATAGACGGCGGCAGGGTGGCGGAGCTCGGCACGCACGAAGAGCTGATAAAGCAGAACGGTATTTACGCTTCGCTCTATTCCCTGCAGTTCAGGGCGGGCGACAGATGAACAGATAAACCGAAACAAGGCAAAACCCAACCGGTTTTGCCTTGTTTTTTTATGCCGCGTCATGTCAATCATCCCACACCGCGTTTGGATTTTCGGAGTAATAATCGTACATCTCAACAGGATGCGTATCCCTGAGATTCGCTTTTACGGTTTTCAGCGTTCCGTTGTCATAATACTTGATGATCACGGCGTCGGGGTCGTCGCTTTCAGTATCGAACGCAAACTCACCCACGCTCCAACGGAATTCATCGGGTACGGGCAAACTGCACGGCTTGCCGGTCTTGCTGTTGAAAACGACCCAGTGCGGGCGAGCGCAATCCAAAAAAAGCCAGCTATCTACAAAAATATAGTCCGATCCGTCGCGAGTGTAAAGATCCACAAAATTAAGACTGAAAAAATGATCACTTGGCCCGCAGGTATCCAGAGCATACAAAACATCCCCATTACGCGAAGTTTCGTTATAACCAATTATCAGTTTTCCTATAGCATATACTGCGCCGTTGCCATTATACCGAGCGTAAGTCGCTTCCCTGCATACTATAACGTTGGCCTTATACTCCTTCGGTTCGACTTGAGTTCCTAAATAAGTATGATTAGTAAGATATCGTCCTTCAAAAGCCAGGACCTCGTCTTCACCCCATTCCACGGTAAACAACTCTTTGTCCACTACGTAAAAAGGGTAAGGATAGAAACCTTGAGAATACTCACTTATCTGAAAATACAACTGCTTACCCGGGTACTTATCGCTGGTGAATTTCACTCTGCTGCCTTCTTCAAAATGTACGTCGTCCGCCGTAAGTATGGGAATTGTCGCGGTTTCCTTGCTTGATTCTTCGGCAGACTGTTCGGGTATCGACGGCTCTTCGCTTGGCTCTTCGCTTGGCTCTTCGCTTGGCGTGGCACTTTCTTCAGCAGATACCTCTACGTATCCTGAATTCTCTTCCGCACTTTGCTCCGGGACGCTACTATCATCACTACCGGTATTGCCGCAAGAAAACAGCAGCAAACAAATCATCATTGTAAACAAGAACAATGAACAGCACTTTTTGAACATTTCGGCACCCCATTTTTATTTTAATTACAATTTCATTATAACGCAGAAAACCCAATACGTGTTAAGCCCTTGTAAACATTTGATTAATTTTGCAAAAAAACTTATCCGCCGCCAGCGGTCCGGCATGACTATGCGCCAAAAGCGCGAAATCATACCAAAAACCAGAACATTTCGCATTCCGCTCCGCCGTACACGGTACTTTTCTGCAGCGCCAGCGACGCACGGTTAGTGACGAAGACCTGCCCGTACGGATACATCCCCGACTTCATGACCTCGCCGGTGAGGAAAAGCTCCATTTCCCTGCCGTAGCCGCGCCTTCTGAATCGCGGAAGGACGAACAGCATTCCCATACATCCTTCGGCGTGGACGCCTATGAAACCGACCTTTTCGTTGTCTTCGCGCGCCAGAAAAAGTTCGCCGCGTTCCACTGCCAGCGCCAGCATTTCGCCGGATACCAGACGGTAATGCCTTTTTACGAACGGCAGATCGCCCGGCTGCGCCGGCGATATATCAAGCCGCTTTTCGTAAGCGGGCGGATCCGATCCCAAATAAACGTACTGCCGGCATTCGGTCATTTTGGCGCGTGGGTAATTTGTTTTAAGCGTTTCCGCCGCGGCGCGCGTAAGCGCTTCGCATTCCTCGCCCGGCGCGAGCGGACGGTACGCCAACAGCCGCGCCGCCTCGGTTTCGCAAGCGGCGGCAAGGAAAAACACGCCCGAAAGCGTGTCGCGCAGATATATGCTTTGTTCGCCGTGCGCGATAATCTGCGCGGTGCCGCGCTTCATGCAGTTTATCACACCGCAGTAGCACGGGATATCGTTATATAAAAAGCTTTCGTCAAAGGCCATCGTTCACTCCCAGCGGTGCATATTGCGCTCGTGCTTGGCGTAATACGCGTTTTCCATTTCTTCGGGCGTTATGCCGTAGCATATCAGCACGTCGTTAAGATACATAAGCACGTCGCACAGCTCTTCGGTGAAATGCGCGCGCGATCCGCCCGGCGCCAGTATGGCGTCGTCGCCGTCTTTTTTTATTACGTCCGCCGCCTCGCCCGCTTCTATCATCATCCACAAAAGCTTGCTTCTGCCTTCCCCGGGACAGCACGGAGCCCACAGATCCTTGTATTTATCCTGCAGTTCGAGCTGCAGACGCTGCATTTCGTCAAAACCGATCTTTTCCATTACTATCAAACCCTTTCCGTATTTGAATATATCACATGCGCCGTGATAAATCAAGTCATATTTTTCCGCCGGCGTTCCGCATACCGACTCTTTTCGACAGCGGGTATGGTTTATAATGGCAAAAAAGGAGGTAAAAACAATGGAACACACGCTCAAAAGCGAAAACGGAGTGATGACGGTCTGCCTGCGCGGCGAAATGGATCACCACAACGCCGCCCCGCTGAGAGAGGAGATCGACGCCGCGATAACGTTTGAAAACCCCGCCGTGCTGAAGCTGGATCTTTCGGAAATAGCTTTCTGCGATTCTTCCGGGCTCGGCTTCATAATGGGCCGCTACCGCCGGATGAACGCCGCCGGCGGCAGCATGACGCTGATCAACCCTTCGGCGCCCACCATGAAAATACTGCGTCTGGCCGGCGTAGACGCGCTGATAGACGTTGAATACACGAAAGGAGCCGTACAATGAACACTCTGCCGCAAAACAGATTCAAATGCATTTTCCCTGCAAGATCAGTAAACGAAAGCTTTGCCCGTATGGCGGCTTCGGCGTTCGTCGCTCAGTTGGACCCGCGCGTGGACGAGCTCGCCGATCTCAAGACCGCCGTTAGCGAAGCCGTCACAAACGTAATAGTCCACGCCTACGCGGGGACGGAGATCCCGCCGGAAGAACGGGTGGTGATATTATGCGGCGAACTGCGCGAAGGTCGGCTTGCGGTCTTTTCGGTAAAAGACCGCGGAAAAGGCATAGAAAACATAAAGCAAGCCCGCGAGCCGCTGTTTACCACGTCCGCGGCGGAAGAACGTTCGGGCATGGGATTTACCGTCATGGAGACCTTTACGGATAAAATAAAGGTCACTTCCCGTCCGGGCAAAGGAACGTCGGTGCGCCTTTACAAGCGCTTTTCGGAATGACTTTTGCCGATATCAATTCGCCGGATCAGCTAAAGCTTGCAAAAGACGGCGACAAGGCGGCGTTCGACCGCATAATATCAGCCAACCTGGGTCTTGTAAGATCTATAGCGGCGCATTTTACCGGGCGCGGCACCGAATACGAAGACCTGGTGCAGATAGGCAGCATAGGGCTGATAAAGGCGCTGCGGAGGTTCGATCTCAACGCGGGGACGTGCTTTTCCACCTACGCCGTCCCTATGGTCACGGGCGAGATAAAAAAGCATCTGCGCGACGACGGCGCGATAAAAATATCACGCAACGTCAAGCGCGACGCAGCGAACGTTGCCCGCAAGCGCCAGGATTTTCTTAAAGAGCACGGGCGCGAACCGACCGTGACCGAGCTCGCGTCGCTCGCCGGGATAGACGCGGAAAGCGTGGTCACCGCCTGTGAAGCGAGCGCTCCGATGCTTTCATTTTCGGCTCCGGCAGGCGAAACGACGCTTGAAAACCTTGTAGGGAACGACAACATTTCGGAAATATGCGAAAAAATATCGCTGCGCCAGGCGATATCCCGTCTGAACGAAACGGAACGCGCCATAGTGGTGCAGCGGTATTATCTGGGAAGATCGCAAAAAGAGACCGGCGAAAGGCTGGGACTTACTCAGGTCACGGTCTCGCGCCGGGAAAAATCGATAATCGAAAAGCTGAGATCTTCGCTTTTATAGGCCGTCCGGATGCGTTTTGCGCTGATGCGGTACTACTTTGAAGCCCGATACCTCTCCGCGCTCCATCGCGCCGAAAACGCGTTTTTTGAAGCCGTGATCCTCATGCTCGCGTTCGCGTATGAAGGTCTTCATTTTTTCGCGGTCGGTGTTCCCGTCCGCGGGGCACGTCTTGCCGACGATCTCTATACCCTCCGCGGCTATAAAACGCTTTATATCGCTTTCTGGCGTGTAGATCAAGGGGCGGATGAGCGTGACGCCGGTACGGTCGAGATAAGTGACAGGCGAAAAGCATCCGATACGCCCTTCGTTGAACAGATTCATGAAAAACGTCTCGAGCGCGTCGTCGTAATGATGTCCGAGCGCCACCTTCTTTATGCCGGACGAAACCGCCGCGTCGTAAAGCGCGCCCCGGCGCAGATTGGCGCAGAGCGAACACGGGTTGCTTTCCCTGCGCAGTTCAAAGACGATCTGATATATATCTGTGTGTCGAATGTCGAGCTCAACGTCCAGTTCGGCGCAAAGGCGTTTGACCGGATCCAGGTCGAGCCCCGGCACGCCGGTATCCAACGCGATCGCTTTTACCGTGAACGGCTGCGAATAAAAGCGCGAAAGCGCTTTCAGCACGCAAAGCAGAGCCATGCTGTCCTTGCCTCCGCTCACACCGACGGCTACCGTGTCGCCGGCGGATATCATATCATATCCGTCTACCGCGCGGCGCGCCTGAGAAAGAAGTTTTTGTATGTGTTTGAATTCACGCATATAATATCACCATGCTTTTTATAGCACATGATATCAGGAATTACAAGCGTTTTTTTGTGATAATGAGTATCCGCATGCCGCAAAACGCGAAAAAAACGCACGAAAACGCAAAAAATGCGAAGATTTCAAACTTTTTTTAAAAAAGCTATTGACAAACGGGATTTTTCTGTTATAATACGCAAGCGAGTAAAAAATGATATTAAAAGGAGAAAAGTTCCAAATGACTTCATTCATGGCAAAAAAAGAGGAAGTCGAACGCAAGTGGTACGTTATCGACGCAGCCGGCAAAACGCTCGGTAAAGTCGCCGTCGCCGCTGCGACAGTCCTCAACGGTAAACACCGTCCCGAATACACCCCGCACGTTGATTGCGGCGAATGCGTTATCATTGTAAACGCAGACAAAGTCGTCCTCACCGGCAGAAAGCTCGATCAAAAGATCTATTACCATCATTCCGGCTACGTAGGCGGCCTCAAAGCGGTCAAATATCGCACTCTTATGGCTACCAAACCCGAAATGGTCGTTGAGCTCGCCGTCAAAGGCATGCTCCCCAAGAACAAGATCGGCGCCGAAAGTTTCAGAAGACTTCGCGTTTTCAAAGGCCCCGAACACAAGCAGCAGGCTCAGCAGCCCATAGTTCTTGAAGTAAAGTAAGGAGGACGCTACGATGACATATACACCTTCAAAACCCTATTTCTACGGCACCGGCAGAAGAAAATCCTCTACCGCACGCGTTCGCCTCGTTCCCGGTTCCGGCGTAATTACCATCAATAAAAAAGACGTCGACGAATATTTCGGGCTCGATACGCTTCGTCTCATCATTGACCAGCCGTTCAACGTTACCGGCACCATGGGCAAATTCGACGTTATCGCCACGGTAGAAGGCGGCGGCATATCCGGCCAGGCCGGCGCAGTTCGCCACGGCATTTCCCGCGCGCTGCTCCAGGCGGGCGACGAATACCGCACTCCGCTTAAAAAAGCAGGTCTGCTCACCCGCGACCCGAGAATGAAAGAACGTAAGAAGTACGGTCTCAAAGCAGCTCGTCGCGCTTCGCAGTTCAGCAAACGTTAAGTTATCTTACCGCACAAGAAAGCCGCAGGTTTTACCTGCGGCTTTGTTTTATGCTTTTATTCCGCGCGACTTTTGCACGGCGGCGGCGACCGCGTCCGCAGCAGCGGAGATCTCTTCCCGCGTGTTATAACCGGAGATCGATATGCGCAGCTCCCCGCGCGCAAGTTCGGATCCGATACCCATGGCGGTAAGTACGCGGCTGGGAGCGCCGTCGGAGCTGTGGCACGCAGGCCCGGAAGATACGGCTATCCCCACCAGATCGAGCAGCATAGCCAGCGATTCGCCCTGCACGCCTTCAAAGCAGACGCAAAGTATGCCGGGAAGACGTTCTACGCCCGCCGATACGATATGCGCTCCTTCGATCTGCAAGATCCGGCGCTCGGCTTCGGCGCGCAGCGCCGCCACGCGAGCGGAAGTTTCGGCAAGTTCTTTGACGCTTCTGCTTAGCGCCAGCGCAAGCCCGTACGCCGAAACGCAGTTTTCGGTACCGGCGCGCATCCCGTTCTGCTGAGCGCCGCCAAGAATGAACGGCTCAAGCGCCGTCCCGCGGCGAACGTACAAAAAACCGACGCCTTTTGGCCCGTGGAATTTGTGCGCGGAAGCCGAGATCATATCCGCCCCGAGCTTTTTGACGTCCAAAGGAATATGCCCCGCCGCCTGGACCGCGTCGGTGTGGAAATATACGCCCTTTTTGCGACAGACGCGGGCAATATCGCTCACCGGCTGGATATCGCCCGTCTCGTTATTTGCCAGCATAACGCTTACCGCGCCGGTATCTTTGCAAAGCGCGCGTTCGACTTCGGCTGCGGAAACGCGGCGGTCCGCGCCGCAGGGGATAAGGTCGGTCTTTGCAAAATGCCGCTCCGCCGAACGGATGACCGCGGCGTGTTCCAAAACAGAAACGGCGGCGCGATCTTTCCCGGAAGCGCGCGCCATGGCGTATAAAGCCCAGTTGTCGGATTCCGTGCCGCCGGACGTGAAAAATATCTCGTCTTCGCCGCAGTTCAGACATTCCGCGACCATGCGGCGCGACCTTGCGATCAGCTCCGCGGCGCGGGCGCCTTCCGAATGTGCGGAAGCCGGGTTGCCGTAATACTCTTTTGCGGCGGCGAACATTTCGCTCGCGATGTCGTCGTATATGCGCGTGGTGGCGGCGTTATCCAGATATATCCTCGGCATGACGGCTCCCCTTTCACTTGACAAAACAAAAATGCGTGGTATAATAAGTATAAATCGATCGAAAAATGCGGAACTTTCCGCCCGGAGAGGTGAAACGAATGCAAGAGCTCAACGTCAGAATGCCCGATGACGGCGAAGCTGTCCTTATTGCGGATACTTTCAAAGTCATAAGCGACCCGACGCGGCTGAAAATACTTTTTCTGCTCTGCCACAGCGAACAATGCGTGAACGGAGTCGCTTCGTTTATGGAAATGTCTCCCCCCGCGGTGGCGCACCACCTTAAGGTGCTAAAATCGAGCGGATTGCTTTCGGCGAACCGGGTGGGCAAAGAGGTATTCTATACTCTTGCCGACACAGAATACGCATCTACCGTGCATCGCACCATAGATACGGTTTTCGGCTGCAAATGCTCGTTTTGCTCGGGCGCAAAAAGCGGCAAAAAATGCAGTTGCGACAAATAATCCGCATATGATATCCGCGGGCTCAAAGCCCGCGTTTTTTTATTCCCGCGGTTCGGGCGGAAGCGCGAAAATGACCGATTCGTACGGTCTGAGTCCGTAAGTGAGCCGGAACGGATAGCCGTCGCATTCTTCTTCCGCGGCGCGTATGGGCGGAATGTCGCCGTTTTCAGCGGGGCCGCCGCCTCCGGGGAGCGTATCGTAAGTGCTGAAGACGCGCCCGTAATACCCGCCGTAGGGGACGCCGAACGAATACACGTCATAACCGACAGGCGAAAAATTGCAGACCACCGCCAACGCGCCGTTGTAATTCCACGGATTGCGCCGGATAAAGCTTACGGTGTTGCGCGGAGCGTCGTTACGGTTGATCCATTGGAAGACACGCGCGTCGCGTCCGTCGGTGTAAAGGCATTCGTATTTTTTATATAGCGCAAGCAGAGAACGCACACATTCCATAACGTCGCGGTGCCATATATCGCTCGCGTCGCCCCATTCGATCTGACGGTCTTCCATCCATTCGCGCTCGTTCGCAATATCCTGCCCCATGAAGAGCAGCTTTTTACCGGGCTGAGTGAACATATATGTGTAAAAAGTCTTCAGCGCTCCGAATTTATCCGGCATGGGGCCGGGAATTTTCATGAGCATGGACTTTTTGAGATGCACGACCTCGTCGTGCGAAATGACGAGCACATAGTTTTCGTTAAAAGCGTATTCGGGCGGATGCGTGATCAGGTCGTGATGATACTTGCGATAGATAGGGTCTTTTTCTATGTATCTGAGCATTTCGTTCATCCAGCCCATGTTCCACTTGAAACCGAAACCGAACCCGCCGGATTCAGGGTCTGTTGTCATGCCCGCTTCTATTGAAGAATCTTCGGCTATGACGCACGCGGAAGTGTTTTCCTTCACCGCGGTGTTGAGCTGTTTCAAAAAAGCGCGGCTTTCCAAATTTTCGCTGCCGCCGTATTTGTTGGGGCGCCACGGCTCGCGGCTGAAATTTGTATACAGCATGGCCGCCACGGCGTCCACCCGGAGCGCGTCGGCGTGGAATTCGTTTATCCAGTAAAGCGCGCTGGAAATGAGAAAGCTGCGCACCTCGGCTTTGCCGTGGTCGAACGCCATAGTCCCCCATTCCGGGTATTCCGCGAGCAACGGATCGGCAGATTCGTACAGAGCCGTACCGTCAAAATGTTCAAGCCCGAAAGTGTCTTTGGGAAAATGCGCCGGCACCCAGTCGATTATGACTCCTATTCCGTTTTGGTGCAAAACGTCTACGAAATACCTGAAATCGTCAGGCGTGCCGTGGCGCGCCGTGGGCGAAAAGTACCCCGTCACCTGATACCCCCACGAGCCGTCGAAAGGATATTCGCAGATCCCCATGAGTTCAACGTGGGTGTACCCCATGAAGCGCACATATTCGGCGAGCTGATCGGCGAGCTCGCGGTATTTCAAAAAGCCGTCTTCGTTTTTGCGGTAGTCTTTTTTCCAGGAGCCGAGATGCACTTCGTATATGGCGACTGGCTTTTTCCAGAGCGCAGAGCTGTCGCGCGCGGAAACCCATTCGCTATCGTGCCATTTGTAGCCGTTAAGCGGCCACACCACCGAAGCGTTCGACGGGCGCAGTTCGGAATAAAACGCGTAAGGGTCGGATTTGTGCCGCATGACGCCGTCGGCTCCAAGCACCGCAAAACGGTAGCTGTCGCCTTTTTTCATTCCCGGCAGGAATATAGTCCACACGCCGCCCGAGCATTCCATTTTATCGCAGCCGGGCGTCCAGCCGTTGCCGCCGTGCATGACGCTGACTTCGCGCGCGTTGGGCGCCCAGACGCACAGCTCAACGCCTTTTACGCCTCCGCGCACGGCTATATGCGCCCCGAACTTGCGGTAGCTTTGATAATTGGTCCCCTCGTGGAACAGAAAGCTGTCGTATGAAGAAAACCATATTCTTTTGCGTTCCGTTCCCTGCGGCATTCTATCAGCTCCTTTAGATCATTATATCACAAACGATTTGCCTTTTCAACAGTTTTCGGCGCAGAGAACAAAAAAGAGCGGGCGCGTGTTTTACGCGCCCGCAACTGGTGAAAAGCATTGACCTTTATTTGATATTGACGCCGTTTGCGATGGCTTCGGATTTGAAGTTTTCGTAACGGTTTTCACCCAAATCGCCGTAGCTGTTCACAAAGAATATTTTATGCTTTACCATACTGATCACATCGCGGGACAGAAACTTGCTGCAACTTCCGCTTTTATAAGCGTCATAGTAATTCTGAGCGTTATCGAATCCGAACTCCTTATATCCGTCGCAATAAGCGAACTGCACGCGCATATTTCTGTTGTAATTATGAGCTGCATAATCATAATCCTCGTATATGACGCAATCGCCGAAGCAATTTGTCACACTCGCTACGAAGATCAGATATATCTCGTTTTCCGTCGCCCTCTCCGGCGCTATCTCCAGGACGAGGTCTTCAGTATCAGACGCGGCAAATCCGGTTTCGGTATAACGTTCGCCCATGACCATACTACCGAAAAACCGCACAAAAAAGTTCTCTCTGTAGTGCAAAACTTTCGGCGCCACGAAAAGCTCTGAACAGCGCAGATAGATCTCTTCGAGCGTGAACGGCTCCCCGCTTCTTTCTGCCTTAAGTTTCGCCCAGTATTCTTCGAGCGAAACGACTGCGGGTTCTGCGGGCACGGGTTCCGGCTCATTCGCCGCGTCGGGACCGACGTTTTCATTTTCCGCCTCTTTATCAACTACGGCGGCG
>CACYCI010000115.1 GCA_902772845.1 uncultured Ruminococcus sp. | reverse complement strand
GGGGGCGATATCGTACGCCTTAGCCGTGCGTTCTACAAGAGCGTATTCAGCGGCAAAAACGCTGAAAAGAGACACGGCGCACGAAAACACCATAGCAAGCGCAAGTGTGATGGAGATGATAGTTCGTTTGGTTCTCATAATAATTTCCTTTCTGAAAAAATTATAGAGATATAATATATCTTTATGTGCTGATTATAACATTGCAAAGCAGAAAAGTCAAGTCATTTGCACAGTATTAGGCAAAAAACGGTAAACTCAGTCTGTTTTTTCGTCATAATGCACAAATCGGCGCGCAAAAACAAAGCAAAACGCCCCGCACGTGCGGAGCGTTTGAATTGCTTTGAAAATAAAGTCCGTCAACCGGTTATACCGGAACGTTCGACGCCTTCGATAAGCGTTCTCTGAGCGAACAGATAAACGATTATCAGCGGTAACAGTATAAGCAGACCGCAGGTATTGCGGATAGCCGTTTCGTAAACTGTCTTTGCCGCGTATTCGGTATCGAGCGACTTGGGGATAGACACGATATTGGTCAGCAGGCGGATCTTGGTAACGTCCTTGAAGAACAGGCCGCTGTAGAACTGATCGGTCCACTGCCACGAGAAGGCGAACATGAATATGGTCACCATCATAGGAACGGACATGGGGAGTATGATGCGCACGAACGTTTTGAAAACGCCTGCGCCGTCGACGTAAGCCGCTTCTTCGAGCTCATCAGGCACGCCTTTATAATACTGACGCATGATAAAGATGAACAGACCGTTCTTGAACGCCAGACCGCAGAACGAAAGTATGCCTAAAGGCCAATACGTATTCAGCAGACTGGCTATAGCGGGCGTACCCGCCGTTGAGCCGAACAGCTTTGCGATCGCTCCGTATATGCCCCAGATATCGAAATATCTGAATTTCATGAACATAGCCATCTGTATCGACTGGTGCGGTATGATCATTGTGAAAATAACGCACAGGAACAGGATCTTCTTGAACTTGAAATTGAACTTTGCAAAGCCGTAGCCGACTATAGAGCAGATCATCATCTGGACCACGCCGCACAGTACGGAAAGCGTTGTGGTGTTGAACAGCGATTCCCAATAATGGTTATCGTTGATTATTGCTCTGTATGTGTCAAGCGTTGGGTGCTTAGGAATGAGCAAGACCGAAACATCAACAAAGTCTTCGCGGCTCATGAACGAACCGGAGATCTTGGAAATGTAGGGGAAAAGGATTACGAATGATATACCTATGAGCAGGACCAAACGGAATATGACCCATACTACTTTGCCGAGAAAATAAGTGGTGAGGTACTTGTAACGGATCTTGACCCACAACGGAGTCTTTTCGTCGAATACCATCAACGAGGGATCTCTTTTAACAGTCTCTTGTGCTTTATCCATTTTGCTCCCTCCTTAATCTCTTCTCTGGTAAAAGACGTAAGCCGAAATAAGACCTGCGACTATTGCCAAAATAACGATTACTACCAGGAAGTAAACCCAGCTCATCGCCGTTGCGCGGACCATGCCTTTCGACTGCGAATAAATGCCGTCGATGAATTTCATGACCTGGTTTGACTGAGAAGTGAACGAGTCTATGACCGTATAAATGGCATTGACCAGGATCATAGGCGATATCATCGGGAAAGTGATTTTCCAGAACGTTTCCCATGCGCTTGCGCCTTCCATTTTGCAGGATTCGTAGATAGCAGGCGAAATCGACTGCAGACCGGCGAGGAAAATAAGCATCTGAACGCCGGACTTATTGACTATTTCGTAAACGCCGTTTACGATCCGCAAAACGTAACTGACAAGTTCCTGCCCTACTTTCATCCCGGAGAAGAAGCGCTGCACATCGAGCAGCGAAATGATCTGCTGCCCTGCCGTAGCGGACGACTGCATGGTGGAATCTGAAAAGTTGGACATTGTTGCCTGGGTGGAAGCAAGCGTGTTCTGAAGGTCGATGCTTTCGATTATACCGGTCGAAACTATGACCGGGATGAAGAAGATCGCACGGAACAGCGCTCTGCCTTTCATTTTCTGGTTGAGCAAGACCGCCATAAACAGCGAGAATATAACTATTGCCGGAATATTGAAAAGCAGGTTTTTGATACTCGATATGAGAGTACGGGTGAAGTCTGCGTTTTCGAGAAACGCGTAGCGATAGTTATCGAGCCCTACCCATGCCCTGGCGAGACCGCCGCCGGGGATCGTGCTCGTGTCCATGAAACTGAACTGAATGGATTCAAAGATCATGGGCAAATAGATCAGGAAAAAGCCGATCAAGAACGGTGCGACGAAAAACCAGCCGTAGCGGGCTTTCTTTTTGTCGAGCGACGCATTTTTGCGTTTTTTCTTTGGGACTGCTTGGGGTTCGATCTCGAACTTTTTAACGTTATCCATCAACTGCTCTCTCCTTTCTCTTATTCAACTGCGGCCACGGTCTTTACGTAGCCGGTAGCGGGGATCGTTACCTTTTCGCCGCCGTATTCGACCGTGTAGTCTGTAGTAAGGTAGTTGATGAAGAACACCGTGCCGTTTTCGTATGTGACTTTGACGACTCTGTATTCATCATCCACGAACTCGTGCTCGATTATGCGGCTGTATTTGACATCCTTGAGCACTTTGTTGAGCTCGTTGTAGGTATCGCAGATATCCTGGAGCCAGATCGCGTATTTGACAGAATAGAATTTGGAAAGCTGCCAGTTATTAACGTAGTTCTTGAGCACTGAAGTGTTTTCGTGCGCGACAACGAACATGGGCGAAGCGCCGCTTTCGATAGTCCTGAGGAACTGATATCTGTAATCCCCCGCGAGGTTGATCGCCGTTCCGGCGAATTCGATATAGCCGTGGATGACCATTCCGTAGAACGGGACGGAAGCGACCGTGTAGTTATAATGCGAATCGTCGAGCGGAACGTTGACGAGATCGGAAACGTACGGCCATACATAATAGTTGCCGTAGCCGGTGAGCACCTTGCCGTTATCCTCTTTCATTTTGGAAAGGAGACGGCTGACGATCTTCTTGGAGTCTTCTCTGTTAAGAGGATTGTCTTCGTTGAAGTCGGAAGAAAGGTACTGTCCCATGGAGATGACGGCTATGCCGCCCACATTATAACCGGAGTATTCGGAATTGGTTTTGTTGTAGAATTTTTCGATTACGTTTGCAGATATAACGCCCATACGGCTGCTTGCGTAGCCCTGATAGATGGGGTCGTAATACTGAAGTCCGCAGCCCTGATCGTCTATCGTTCTGGCAAGGTCGTCTCTCTGGCTGAACCCGTCGAACATCTCATCCTTTGACGCGATCATGAAATCGAAGTTCGGGAATAACGTAATATTGCCGTTTGCAGGGTCTTTGGCGTATTCGACAAGCTGTTTGAACGCCTCTTCGCCGCCGAGCGCGTCGCATATATCGACCTCGGTAGGAACGAGCGGGATCATGCCGTCGTTGCACCAGCCCTCCATAATGATCTTAACGTTGCTGATGTTGGCTTTTTCTTTGAGCGTCTTGAGCATTTCGAGCGTTTTTTCGAAACTCGAAAGCGGCACGCTCTTCTTATAAGGAATGCCGAGGAAAGTCTTTGTGGTGTCTATTGCGCCGAGAGTCTCGATATAAAGCGGAATATCTTCGCTCGTCTGTTCGAGGCGTGTGATAGTTCCCTGCTTTTCGAGATAATCGCGGTAAACGGATGCCATGCCGCTGTAAGAAGCATGCTCGCTGTCGAGAATGAATACGCGGATGCCGTAATCGCCGGTGTATCTCCTCTTGGATTCGACGGTCCACATGGCGTTTGTGCCGGCGGAAATACCGCCGTTGATGACGTAAGTGTCGCTGGGGCGGGGGTTGAACGTGGTATAAGCCGAAGCGAACATATGCAGCGAGCCGCCGTTTGTTACGGTGAGCTTTGCGAGCGAATCGCCCGCGGTGACCATGGCAAGGTAACCGTAATTGGTGAATGTGTCTCTTGACTTGGTGACCTCTTTTTCGACTTCTTCGCCGTTTTCATCAATGACCACTTCAATATCGGTGTATTTTTCGGAAGTGGTGATCGTTTCGACAGCGCCGAAAGCGGGGTATCTGACAATTTCTCTGCTGCCGCCGGTGACGGTATGATAAGCGTAGTCCTGACCATAGATCTGGCTGGTGGTGGTGAACTGCGAACCGGATATCGCCTTCAGATCGAACAGCGTACCGGAACCGTCCGGCGAGAAGATGTAGCCGTCGTTATGTACGTCGCAAGCGCCGGCGTACGGGAGAATCGCTATGGATTTGAGCGTGTAGTTGGAAGAGTCGAAACGGATCTTACCGGCATTGAGGCGGATATAGAGCCCGTCTTTGTCCAGCGTGTATTCCAGCGCCATCTTGAACAGCGCAGGGATCTTATCGTTAGACGTGTATTCGGTCTCCGTGTGGTCTTCTTCCATGCGTTCTTTGGTATAATCGGTATAAAGCTTGACAGACTGCTCGACTCTGCGGATCTCCGCGGCTTTCGCGCTGCCTTCGAATACCTGGATAGCGAACGATTTGGTGCAGGGATAATCCTTGAGATCCTGCTCGCGCGTCCTCTTGGAAGTATTCTTTGCCTTGTTCACGAGCCAGGAATAATACCCGGCCTGGATGCCCCAGCCGCCGTCCGCCGCGCCGTTTTCTGCGGCGTACTCTTCGCGGGTCTGGTACAGGTATTTTTTGGTGACTTCGCTGAGTCCGGAAGGATCGTAGCTATCGCCCCATTCGATGACCTGTTCGGGTTCGGTGAAGTGCGTCGTATAATACGCCATGAAGGTCTTGGTGGTCTTCATGTTATTGGCGTTTTCAGAGATCTGTATAAGCAAATCCATCCATTTGTCAAAACGGATCTGACGCGGGACGAGGTACGTCGTCTCTTCACGGCCTATCGTGTATTCAAGACGCAGGCCGCCGCGTATGACCTTGTATTTGATCTGGTTGAACATTGCGGAGCTCGCATACGATTCAAGCGTGGTCTCGTTTGTGTTTTCCTGATATTTGATGATTATCTGGGAAAGCAGCGTCTTCTTCACCGCGTCGGACGATGCCTTGTTGGTGGAAACGGACGTACTGCTGCCGAGCTTATACGGGTTGGTGCAGTAATACCCTACGTATTTGTAAACGCCGGTCGAATACTTGGGATATTCGCCGTTTTCGTCCGGTTCGGGAAGCTTCAGGCAAATGACTTCGCCGTCATACTTATCGCAATAAAGGGCGTAGCCGTCGCTGACGAGTATGAGTTCCATTGGCGGGATAGTTTCGCCGTCGCCGGCGATCCTACCCTGGATAGACGCAAATTCAGCGCCTCTGTAAGCAGGGTCGAGCTTGACCCACACATCCTCTTCGGAAGTGTTAGAGGTATCTGCTGCATAGGATACCAATGAAAGGACCGACGGGAGAGCAAACATGAGCGCAAGTATTAAAGCTGCTGTTCTGAAAAGTGTTTTTTTCATTTGACTCGTCTTCCTTTCTTTTAAGATGCCCTGAACGACAGTTCCGCGTAAATGTTGTAGAAGAAAGTATACACTTTTGCCACAAGACTGCCGAACAGAAGTATAACGAACATGATGAACGCCGCGCCGATTATGGTGCCTATTGTGGTGAGCACGTTCTTCGGGAGCGAATAGTCATGAATGACCATCATGCCGAAGAATACAAGCATGCCCATCCAGACGGCGGCTATTGAATTGACCAGCGACAGGATGCCCATTTCTTCGACCGTGACTATGTTGGAAAGCCAGATCGTGGGAAGCATGATTATAGGCAGCGGGGTGAGCGCGTAGCACGTAGCGACGTAAATATCCTTGAACGTGCCTTCGCCGTCGAACAGTGTGGTAAGACACCAGTTTGCGGTGACCCACAGCATAAGCGGCAGCACAACTGAGGATATTTGCATAAGGTAGTTGACCGAGGCGCCGCCCGGGTTGTAGAGATAACCGCGGCCGACCGCCTGGTACACGAACACAAGTACCGTGACAGCCAGGATCACCGTAGCGCCGCGAACGCCGCCGCGGTGTTCGTATTTAAGATCCCAAAAGCCGTCGAACGGGTGGAATATAAGATGGAAAGCGTAAAGCAGTTCTTCTTTGAGCGTACGCTTTTCTTTATACACCTTGCCCTGCTCGTTGACCTTGTTCGCGTATTTCAGGAACAACGCCCAGAACACGCAGAACGCGATGATAACTACGGGTATGATAAGTATGTACTTTTCGACCCACTGTTTTCTGTATTCGCTGTAAGCTTTGGAATAGTTTGCGGTATCTACCGCCTGTTTGTAATAAAGCATTGCGTCTTCGAACTTGCCTTCGCGGTAGAGCGAATCAGCGATCCCCACGTAAGCCGAGTCGAAGTTGTTGTTGTACTGAAGGATGGAACGATAATAGTTGACAGCTTCTTCGTAATTCTGGTCTTCGGTATTCTGCAGCGCTGAAGCGAGCAGGTCGCCGTAAGTAGTGCGTTTGAAAACCGAAACAGTATTCTTTGTGCCGTCCACCAGCAGCATATTGGTGCCCTGATAAGAAATGGCTATAAGATTCTGTATAAGACCGTTCTGATCGCCTTTGTCGCCGAACGCGAACATAAGCTTACCGTCGGAATCGTATGTGAAAACACGGCTGCGCTTTTTATCGATGATCGACCACATTCCGTTAGGTCCGAGCGCCACGTCGACTATAGTGGAAGGACCGAAAGTGGAAAACGAAGCGTCGGAATAGCCGCGGACGTCAACTTCGCCGGAAGGCGGATAGAAGCCGTTGCGCTGCATAACGTCGCTGCCCTTGGGGTTGAGCTTTTTGACAGGTGCGTAAGTGGAATCCTTGCGCCTGTTATCGATAGCATTCTGCTGATCGGACGGATCGAGCGAGGAAAGCGTGACGTAAAGGAAACCGTCGTCGTCTATCGTTATATTATTATATTCGGTAGGAACGTAGGTGATGGTCGCCTTCAACTGCTTTTTCGTCATAAAGCGGCGCAGGAACAGTTCGAACAGGTTGTACGAAACTTTCTGCGGGCCGATGAAGGCGTTGAACGAACCGTCGCGGTTGAGCGAGATGACGCCGTAGTTGGTAGTCTGAGAAACTACGTAGATGGTACCGGCGGTATCCGTAACGACCGCTATGGGTTTGTACACCGAAGATTCCGGGAATATATCGCTGGAAGGTTCAGGCACTATAGTCTTGAAGTTGCCGTTTTTATCGAAAATGACTATACGGGATTTGTCGGTATCGGCCACTATGATCTCTGTATCCGAAACATAAACGCCCATAGGTCCCGAAAGCGAATCGGGAACGCCCATTTGGTTTACGAATGAGTTGATGACCAGATACAGATTATAATCGGCGTCGAGACCGATGACTCTTGAAGTGCCTTCTGTGGTGGAGCCGCTGTCGAGCAGGTAAACGTAGCCGCGCTTATCGACGCATATATCGCTGATCGACTGTATGTCGACCCACGATTCGCCGTAAAGCTGAGCAGCCATCTCGTTCACTTTTTTGTCGAGCCCGGCTTTTATGCTTGCGGAAGAGATGAACTTTTCGAAAGTATAAGCGTCGGGGCTGGGCTGCTGATTGCCGCTGGGGCTGTAAGTATAGGTACTATAAGGCGAAAGCGCACCGGCGGCTATCGTTCCGAAAACGATAACGCAGCAGACCGCAAGAAGCAATACTTTTATTAATTTGGATCTCATCGTATTCCTCCTTTTTAGTCTTTCATGCCCGAGCTGGACATTGTTTCTATAATGTTGGACTGTGCTATAACGAACACCGCGATAGGCACGATCATCATTACGACCGTGGAGGCGGCGCTGACGCCCGTTCTGGAAATACCGGCGTTGACCAGCTGGCTGATCGCGTAGTTGAACGTTTTGAGCTGTTCGCTGTATATATACGTACTTGAACCGGTGTTCCAAAGATCTTTGAACGCGAATATGATAAGCGTGATCCATGCCGGTTTGACCATAGGCATCGCTATGCGCCAGAAGATCTTGGTTTCGGAAGCGCCTTCGATACGCGCCGATTCAAGAACTTCGTCGGGTACCGAAGTATCCATGAACTGTTTCATAAGGAACAGTCCGTACGTAGTGCAGCAAGCGGGGACGATTATTGCAAAATATGTATCGATCCAGCCGAGCTTGGACATGAGTATGAAGTTGGTAAGTCCTGCGACAGTTGCGCTGAACATGAGCGAGTAGGTGATGATCTTGAACAGGAATTTTCTGCCGGGGAACGGTATCTTTGCGAGCGCATATGCCGAATACGAAGAAAGCAGCACGTTGCCGGCGGTACCGACTACCGAAATGAAAATGGTGTTGAAGATGTACCTGGAAAAAGGCACCCAGCTATCGCCCATCAGGCGGAACAGGTCTTTGAAGTTTTTGAAAGTGGGGTTAACCGGGAAAAGGCGGGGCGGGAACACCCAGAACTCTTCGAGCGGTTTGAACGACTGCCCTATTGCGTATATGAGCGGAAGCACCATGAGAGCGCCGAATATGGCAAGTATGATATAAATGCCTATATCGCCTTTTGTGGAACGGTTGACCGAACGCTTGAAACGCTCTTTGGGCTGTTTGTTTTTCTTGAACAAAGCCATATCACGTACCCACCTTTCTCAGAAGTTTATTGACAAGGAGGTTGCATCCGATCATCATGAGGAACAGCAGCGTGGCTATTGCCGAAGCGTAGCCCATTTCGAAACGCTGCCAGCCGTAGTCTTCAAGGTGATGCATTATCGTCCACGCGCAATAATTTGGCGACGGGAACCCGACGAGCGCCGTGATGACGCCGCCGAAACCGAACGCGCCAGTTATGGCGAGGATAGCGGAAAGCAGAAGCTGCGGACGCATATAAGGCAGCGTGATGAACCAGAGTTCCTGCCAGCGGTTCCTTACACCGTCGACCGCGCCCGCTTCGTAAAGCGAACGGTCAACGACCTGGAAACCGGCTATAAGGGTAAGGAACGAGGTGCCCAAGCTGGTCCACAACGCGACCACTATGATAAGAGGTACGATATAGCTTTCGTTCTGGAACCACAGTATGGGTTTATTGATAAGTCCGAGCTTTGTGAGCCAGGCGTTTGCGAACCCGTACTGGTCACCCGAAAACAGAACCGTCCAGATCAGATACACGCTGCCGGAAATAGACGGCGCGTAGAAAAGCAGAGTGACGAACGCCCTGACCTTGGGTCTGAGTTCGTTGATGAACCAGGCGAAGAACAGAGAAAGCAGGTAAGAACCGGGGCCCGTTACCGCCGCGAACACCAGAGTGTTCTTAATGGCAAGAAGGAATATCTCGTCATCGAGGAAAAGTCTGATGTAGTTATCCATGAAGACCCATTTGGGCCATTCGAGCATGTTGAACGTGGTGAAACCGAGCAGGAAAGACAAAACAACGGGTACCACCGTGAACATAAAGAACAGGATGAAGAAGGGGGCGACCATGAGATACGCGACCTTGTATTTCTTCATTTCGCGAATGGTCCACTGAGTTTTTGTCATGTCTGCGCGGATAACGACCGTTTCGTTCTTTTTCTTTGACATTGCAATAACTCCTCCTTTCGCTTAGTCGCTGTTCTTAGCTTCGGAATCAAGCGCCGTGAAATCTTCCGCCACAAGCAGGCCGAATTCCTTGCGCTTTCTCGAAAGCTCGTTGTTGATGTTGACTATGTAAGACTGCATTTCGGTAACAGGGTTTTCGTGATTGTTGTAAACGTCCAGGAACGCAAACGACGTATAACGCCCGATGATGTAACTGCCCGGGAATTCGGGAGTGCATTCGACTGCGTTGAACTGCGCCGCGAGGTTATCCATTTCGTCTTTGGACCAGGACATTGTGGCGAGAGCTTCGAGGTTGGCGGTCGCCTGTTTTGCGGACGGGCCGAGCAGCGCTTCCATCTCGTTGCCGAACGACGCCTGAATGTCCGCGCTGGTCCACCACTGCATGAAGACCCAGGCGGAAAACGCGTTATCGTCGGAAACGCTGCGCATGAGCATCATGGTGGAGATCGACGCGACAGTGGTGTTGTCGATCGTCTTGCCGTCTTCAAGCACGGTTCCGGGCAGCGGGGTGAATTCCCAAAGGCCGGCGATTTCAGGCGCGAAGACTATGAGCGTATTATAAGTGCCCGCGTAATCCGCAACAGCGAGCGGCATGGTACCGTCTCTGAAACGGTCGGCAAGCGCGTAAGACACGGGAAAATCGTAAGAAGTGAAATACTGGCATACCTGCTTGAACGCGGCCAGCGAAGCGTTGGAATCGAGGTTGATGGTCATACCGTCTGTCTTGGGGATGACGTTGCCTTCGCTGTCGTAATATACGTTCTTGGTGTATTTGCCGGTAGCGGCGTCATAGCCGAAAAGATCGGGGTATTCGGTTAGATAGCGATCGTAATCGCCCATATCGTAAAGGGGTTCGTCTACCTGATACATAAGTATCATGGAACCGCCGGTGCCGGTCGGGAAACCGATGTTGAGGCTCCTTGCCTGGAGCGCGGCGCTGACGTCGCGGAACTCGTCCCAGTTATTGGGGACTTCGAGACCCATTTCAACGAATATGTCCTTGCGGTAGAACATCATGGGGAAAGACATGGTAACGGGGACGGCGTATGTCTCGCCGTAAAGCGTTACGGGAGTCTTCGCGGCGGGGGCGAAACGTGCAAACACCTCGTCGAACGTTGCGACATTGTCGATTATGCCGCTGTAAGCGGGGTTATCTTTGAATTTGCTGAAATCGTTGAAATTGTAGCCGTGTTCTTCCGAGTTGAGCGAAAGGACTGCGGAACGGATGGCATAGTTGACAGGAGTCGTCTGATCTATGTTCATAGCCACGTCGGGGCCGGTGCCGGCAAGCGTTGCGGGGAGCAGCGTGCCGCCGATGACGAGCTTGACCGTTACGGGTATGTTATACTTTTCCATAAAGTCATCGTCGACAAGGCGTTTGATGATCTGCGCCTGGTCGCGGCTGGAAGCTGTCCAGACTTCTATCGAAGCGTTCTCGGTGGCTTTAAGAGTTTCTTCGTCGATATCGGTGGTGGAACTAATGGAGTTATAATCGGAGAAGAAGGACGCGATGAACTTTTTGAATTCGCTGCCCAGGTTCTTGAAGAAGC
The DNA here is from genome assembly GCA_902772845.1 of uncultured Ruminococcus sp. GTDB lineage: Bacteria > Bacillota > Clostridia > Oscillospirales > CAG-382 > UBA1206. Next base: position 5,473 of record CACYCI010000115.1, on the reverse strand, counting down.
CGGCTTCGGCGTCGGGGATCGAGGCGCTGACGGGCTGGACCATGATATAGTCGAGCGTGAGCGGCTGGCTCTGGTTGGATGTGAGCCACGAACCGAGGGCGGCGAGATAGTCTTTCATTGTGCTGAGCGTAGAAGCGATCTTGTCCGGCTGCTTGCCCATGCGGTCGAAAACGAGCGCGACTCTTTCGAGCGTACCGTTATTGCTGCCGGTGATGCCGGTGACGGCGGTAAGGTCGTCTGATACCTGATACAGGTCAGCGGCTGCTTTCTTAAGGCCTTTGAGCACGTCGGGCATGATCTTTTCAAAACCGTAGTCACGGTATTCGTCGGGATCCGGGCCGGTCAGCATGAGTATTTTTCTGTAATAGGCGTTGCTGGAGGTAAGTATGGATTCGACGCGGCTGAGTATGGAAGCCATATCGCCGAGCACTACTTCGAGTTTGATGGTGTTCAGACCCTTTGTAAGGTAGAACTTGAAGCTTTCGCCTTCCTTTACGGCGTTGCCGTCGTAGAAGCCGCCGGTCTGCCAGGAATCTTTATAGTTGAAACGGCAGTTGAGCGCTTCGGCAAAGGGCACTTCCCCGTTTATTAAGACTTTACGGGAGACGTACATACCTTCCATCATACTCTGCTTATAGCGGAGCACTATGTTGTAGAAGCCGTCTTCGGGAACTTCCACGTCATACTGTATCCACTGACCGACGTACGTCCATTTGTCGCCGCCGATGGAGTTGAGGCGCTGAAGCGCCGCGTCCTGCGGTTCGGAAATGGCGGAAGTTCTGTCGTTGAGCTGATATATGGTCTTATCCGAAGTGTAGGTGGGGTATTCCGCCTGGATCTTGAAGGTCTCGCTGCCGGAATAATCCTGCGCGCCGGAATGTGCGGCAATATATTCGGAATAAGTAGGGAGCGCAACGTCCGGAACGAGTCTGAGACTCTTTATTGCGACAGGCTCGCGGATAGTGGAAAGCGTTATGACGTGCTCGCCGGCGGTGAGCGCAAAGCGGAGCGCGCCGTTGTTATATCCGGAAGAATCCTGCAGTCTCGCAGTCACCCAGTCAGGCGAAAGAGTTTTTGCGGGTTTCATTTCGTTACCGTTGTTATCGCGCTGGAAAATACGGTCGAGCTGCGACTGATCGCGCACGGCTTCGGTGAATCTCTGATCGGCGGTGCCGTAGGTAATCTTTTTGCCGTTCTCGTCGTAAACGCATTTATAATCGTCGTTGATAACGTTATAAGTGTCGTACCAGCTTCTGGTAAGCTTGATCGAACGCGCCTCTTTGAAAGGAACGGCGCCGTCGATAAGGATGATCCTTTCGATATTCGTGGACTTACCGTCTGCAATGACTTTACCGGTCTCGTCAGTGATCTTGGCGTTGCCGGTCCAATATTCGATCTCTATGCAGTAGAAAGCGTCTTCAGGGACTTTGACGTCGAATGACACCTTGCCGTCATCGGCAACGAGAAGGACTTTCCCGTCGGTGCCGTATTCACCGCCGTCGACGTAATAGTGAGTCGCGGTGGTGTTTTCGGCATTATACTTGGAAATGTCGATCTCCACGGTGTTCCGTGCGTTTTCAAGATCGGCGTGTTCGGCGAGATAAGCCGAATACGACACGGAAGTCAGAACGCTCCGGATCTCTGAAAGAGATGTTCTTACAAGCGAATCGGACCCGTTTACGCTTTCGACAAGCGCGTCCGCCGTGATCCCGGTGCCGAACAAGCCACAGCCCGTAACCAGGATGAGCAGCGCAAGCCCGACGGAAACGATCCGCTTGAGCGGTTTCTTGATTTTGCTCATAGAATGTCCTCCTGCGTGAGAATTTGCAAAGCAACGAACGGTCATAAAGACAGACCGTACATTATTAGATATGATGATTATAACGTTTTATTGTCAATTTGTCAAGAGTGCATATATAATAAGAAGCTTTTTTGGTCATTATTGACTTATTCGTGAGCCGTTCACGCATTATTCACATTTTTCGGCCCGAAAGATTATGTGCAATTTGTCAAAGCCGTTTTTTGACATAATCGTTTTTTGTCGAAAATGCAATTTTGATATAAAGTTGAGTCAGACCGGAAAAACTGCCGATTTTGCAAGAAACGGCGGCTTTTTTTGGGCTGCGCGCTCCCGCCGCGCCCGGATCTTTCAGACGAAATTATAAATTTTCACAACATGAAATTATAAACAAAAAATTACAGTTTCGCAATTGCGAAACTGTAACTCTGTTAAACGGATATTGCCCGTGCCGAAAATTTATGGCATTATTGCACAAAAATGCCGCCCGATTTTTTACATGGTGCTGTTATTCACAAAACGTTTGTTCGCGAAAATCACGTCTCCGGAATTCCTCCGCCGAGCGTCAGAGTGACGACAAATCCGCCGATATTGTCGCCGGAAATATCGTATTCCACGTTTTCGGGGACCTTGATCTGCGTGATTTCGGAAGTGTTGGCCGGAACATAGTAGATCGCGTAATCAATGCCGTCGCAAGTGGTATAATACTTGCTATCGTACGAAAACCTGCGGCAGAAATCGAGATATTCTTCCAGGCAGTAATTGTTCACATAAATAAGGTATGCGTGCGGTATGCCGACGTAACGGAACAATGATCCGTTAGCGTCGTGACCGGTAAGCCCTTTTTTGCCTTCCGGATAGCGTTTGACGAAACCGTAGAACATACAGTTCTCATCGAGCCACTGGAACTTCCCTTCCCCGAGTTTACCCGCGGAAGACGGATAGACCGTGCATTTGAACGAAAAGCCGGTGTTGAGGTCGCTGGCGCCGGGCGCGTCGCTGTCCTTGCCGCCGTCAAAGAGTTTCTTTTGTTCTTCGTAAGAACGGAAACCTGTAGTGACGGTGAGCGCGGTACTGCCCGTATACGCGGAAAGCGCATTGAGCAGTTCCTGCATATAAGTCATAGTCACGCGGTTGATAGTGATATCCGAATCGCGAACGCCGAACGTCTTGGAAGTGCGGGATTTATAAATGTTCACCTGCGAAGCGACCGTGGGATTAGAGTCGAAATCGAAGCGGTATGCGTCGTTGACGACTATAAGCGAGCCCTTGTGCACGTCTTCGGGTTCGAGTATCACGAGCTTATACGGATCTTCGGCTTCTGCAGAAGAATCTTCCGGGATATCCGTGGATTCGTCGGGGTTGCCGGAGGACGGATCGTACGGCTGCGTATCGCTTGTATCCGAAGACACATCCGCCGGGACCGAGGATTGCTCGGAGCCGGGTTCGGAAGATTTATCGATAATGAATTTTGCCAGCAGCACGGAAAGGATTATGACGATAACGGCAAAACTCGCAACTATGGCGATAAGGTTTATAAAGCCGTAGCTTTCTTTTCTGTTAGGTTTACCGCTCATGATATGTGCCGTCCTTTCTATGCGGTGGTATATACCTGCGCAGGCGCGGGCGGAAAGCCCGCGCCGTACGCACGGTGCAATGACATTAGTTCAAGTGCAAAACGTAAAAGCTTTACGCTGCGTTTTTGCCCCTTACTGTTGGTCGGCGAGCTTTTTGAGCTTGAGATATTTCTCTTTTGCTTCCTGTTCAGCTCTGTCGAACAGCACCTTAGCTCTTTCCGGGAAGAAGAGATTGAGCGAAGAATAACGGGATTCGGTGTTGATGAATTCCTTATAATCGTTCGTGGGCTCTTTGGAATCGAGCGTGAAGGGGTTCTTGCCCTCTGCGGCGAGCAGCGGGTTGAAGCGGAAGGTGTGCCAGTAGCCGGCTGCGACCGCGGCTTTGGTTTCGAGCATGGAAGTACCGAGACCTTTCTTGATGCCGTGGTTGATGCAGGGCGCGTAGCCGATAACGAGCGACGGGCCGTGATAATTTTCGGCTTCGCTTATAGCTTTGACGCACTGGTTATAGTCGGCGCCCATAGCTACCTGAGCGACGTAAACGTAGCCGTAGCTCATGGCTATGCCGGCAAGGTCTTTCTTCTTGGTGGCTTTGCCTGCGGCGGCAAACTGAGCTACCGAGCCGGTCGGAGTGGATTTGGACGCCTGTCCGCCGGTGTTGGAATAAACTTCTGTATCAAAGACGAAGATGTTTACGTCTTCGCCGGAAGCGAGCACGTGGTCGAGGCCGCCGAAGCCGATATCGTATGCCCAGCCGTCGCCGCCGAAGATCCACATGGATTTCTTGATGAAGAGATCTTCCATGGCGAGCGCCTGCTTGCAGAGCGATGTGAATTCGCGGTTACGGTTGCCCTTCTGCGCAGCTTTGATAGCGGCGATGAGTTTTTCGGAAGCGGCGACGGAAGCTTTGCCGTCGTCTTTTGCTTCGAGCCATTCCTTAGCGGGAGCGGCAAGTGCTTCGTTTTCGGCAAGTTTGCCGACGAGTTCTACGAGTTTGGCGCGGCGCTGATTGACAGCGGTAGCCATGCCGAATCCGTATTCGGCGTTATCTTCGAACAGGGAGTTAGCCCAGGCGGGGCCTTTGCCTTCTTTGTTCACGGTATAAGGAGTGGAAGGCGCGGAGCCGCCCCAGATGGACGAACAGCCGGTAGCGTTGGCGATGAACATTCTGTCGCCGAACAGCTGGGTTATGAGCTTGGCGTAAGGAGTTTCGCCGCAACCGGCGCAAGCGCCCGAGAATTCGAGCAGCGGCTGTTTGAACTGCGAGCCCTTGACGGTTTCGGGTTTGAACTTGGCGAGCACTTCGGGATTATCGGCATATTTATAGCTGATATCGAAATACTGCTGTTCATGCTGCTGAGTGGCCGCGGGGACCATGGAAAGCGCTTTTTCGCCTTTCTTGCCTGGGCAGACCTGAACGCAGCTTCCGCAGCCGAGGCAGTCGAGCACCGATACGGTGACGCCGAACTTGTAGCCGGCAAGGCCGGTCATGGGAAGGAGCTTCATGCCCTTGTGTTTTTCTTCGTCTGCTTCGGGGAGCGCCACGGGACGTATGGTAGCGTGCGGGCAGACCAGCGAGCAGAAGTTGCACTGGATGCAGTTTTCGGGGTTCCAGCAGGGAACGTCGACTGCCACGCCGCGTTTTTCGTATGCGGCAGTGCCTTGCGGCGAAGTGCCGTCGGCTCTGTCGAGGAATGTGGAAACAGGCAGCAGGTCACCCTTCTGAGCGACGACGGGTCTGAGTATGTCTTCGACGAATTCGACGACTTCTTTGCGGCCCTTGAGCGCCTTTTCTTTGGTCTTCTTATCCTCTGCTTTTGCCCACGCTGCGGGGATCTTCACCTTGACGGCGGCGTTGGCGCCGGCGTCGATGGCGGCGTAGTTCATATCGACTACCGCCTGGCCTTTTTTGATGAAGGATTTATAAGCGGCTTTCTTCATATATTCGGAAGCTTCGTCGGCGGGAATGATGTTGGCGAGCTTGAAGAACGCGGACTGGAGCACGGTGTTCGTCCTGCCGCCCAGGCCCAGCGACTTGGCGATGGAGATGGCGTCGACTATATAGAAGTTGACGTGCTTGTTGGCGAGGTCGCGTTTT
>CACYCI010000114.1 GCA_902772845.1 uncultured Ruminococcus sp. | reverse complement strand
GGAGCGACGAGAATTTGTCGTAGATCGCTTTTTTGGCTTTGTGCGGGCAGAGCCGTATGCATTCGCCGCAATCTATGCACCGCGCGGAATCTATCACCGCGTGGCCGTCGCGTATTCTTATCGCTTCGGTCGGGCACCTGCGCAGGCAATGCGTGCAGCCCTTGCATTTTTCCAGATCGAGCGATACGGAATGTTTGTATTCAGACATCATAATCCCTTTCGGACCGCGAACTGAAAAGATCAGACGTTCACGGTCATGGTTATGGTGGTTCCTTCTCCGAGTTTGGTGTCTATGACCATTTCGTCGGTATAGCGTTTCATATTCGGCAGACCCATTCCGGCGCCGAAGCCCAGCGAGCGGATATTATCCGGCGCGGTCGAAAAGCCCTCCTGCATGGCGAGCGAAACGTCGGCGATACCCGGGCCGTGGTCTGTCAGTTTCATAACTATTTTATCTTCGTAAACAAAAAGCTCCGCCACACCGCCGCCGGCGTGTATGACCATATTGATCTCGCCTTCGTACATGGCAATGGAAACGCGTTTGATCGTTTCCGGGTCGAACCCTATACGGCGGAGAATGCGTTTCACCTGGACCGAAGCTTCGCCGGCGGAGGTGAAATTGTCGCCGTCTACGTTAAAAGAGTATGTAAGGCATTCGTTCTGTTCGCTCATATCGTTTTACCGTTCAAGCCGTTGCTGTAAAGCAGACCGCACGCTTCGTACATCCTGTGTTCGGATCTCATCACGACGATTCCCGCCTGCTCTGCAAGCTTTATCATGTCCGCGGTGGGCTCTTTGCTGCGTACAAAAACAATGCAGACCATGTCCATCATCTCCGCGGTGCGTATAACTTGCGGGTTGACGAGCCCTGTCAGCAACACCGCCTGATTTTTGACGTACGCAAGCACGTCGCTCATCATGTCGCTGCCGCAAGCGGAGCAGACCTCTTTGCCGGCGTTTTCGCCGCAGCAGAGTATCTGTGCGCCCAAAACATTAGCTACTTCGGAAATTTTCATATTATTATCACACCTTAAAAAGTGACGCTCATTTGTATTTTTCGAGTATCCCTTTTACGTCCGCGGGAACGAGACGGCCGTAAACGTCGCCGCTGATGACCATTACGGGAGCGAGACCGCAGCAACCGAGGCAGCGGGTGTCCTGAATGGAAAATTTGCCGTCGGCGGTGGTTTCGCCGGCAACTATGCCAAGCTGCTTTTCAACTTCGTCAAGGATCGCCTGCGCGCCGTTGACGTAGCAGGCGGTGCCGGTGCATACGCTTATAACGTGCTCGCCCTTGGGCTGAAGCGAAAACTGTGCGTAGAACGTGGCCACGCCGTAGACTTCTGAAACGGGGATGCCGAGAGAATCGGCTATAAGGGTCTGAGTCTCGAAAGAGAGGTAGCCGAAAAGCTCCTGCGCTTTCTGCATGATGGGCATGAGCGGACCCTGGACGTCCTTGTGCTCCGCGATGAATTCGCGCAGTTCTTTGGTTTTCTGTTCGATCTGAGCTTTTGTAAGTGCCATTTATATATCCTCCTTGGAAAATAATAAGTTTCCGCATATTGTATTGCTCATTCCAAAAGATTATAGCACAATGTTTGCGAAAATACAATAGAAAACTCGAAAAAACGGTGCGTAAAAATCTTACATTTTGCAGTTTGCGCACCCTTCCGGCCGGGCGTTTGAAAAAATCGGTGTTCTGCGGAGCGTCTTTGAACGCGAATTGTGTTGACAAAGCGCGAGCTTTGTGCTATATTTAATGTGAATAAAGACGTTTTTAACGCAAAAAAGGAGCAAACGCTATGAAAAAACTTATTTGTACCGCTCTTGCGCTGCTGCTCGTTTTTCTTTGTGCGACCGCCGTGCTTGCGGGTGAACAGGAAGACATTGTCGACGCGGCTTTCGAGCTCGAGACCGGCAAATCGCTGGACGGAGAAAAAACTCTCACCGGCGTGGTAAAAGCCATTGTCACCCCGTATAACAAAGACCACGCCAACGTCACCGTGAACATCACCGTCAAAAACGGCAAGGGCGAAGACAAAGTCATGCAGTGCTACCGTCTTAAAGGCGCAGACGCCGAGACCGTCGGCATCGGCGACACCATCACCGTCACCGGCATCATCAAAAACTATAACGGCACCATAGAATTCGACCAGGGCAGCACTTTCGTGACCGTCTCCAAAGGCGCTCCGCAGAAACTGCCCGAAACCGAAGCCGAGATCCTCGAAGCGGCTTTTGCGCTCGATGAAAACACCGCGCTCCCCGGCACTTATTCGCTTACCGGCGTGGTCACCGCAAAGTCCGATAAAAACCAGGTCAATTTCACCGTTGCGGACAAAGACATCCTTTGCTATCAGATGAACGCCGAAAGCTATAACGCGATCAACGTCGGCGATAAGATCACCGTCACCGGCGCCATCAAGAATTACAGAGGCACCGTGGAATTCGATTCCGGCAATACCGCCGTAGTCGTCGAACCCGCTCAGGGCGAAGAAACCTCTGACGAGAGCTCCGAGCCCGAACCTTCCGATGAGACCGAAGCCGATATAGTCGACGCCGCTTTCGCGCTCGAAAAAGGCGCGTCGATCGCAGGTGAAAAGACGCTCACCGGCGTGGTTTCCGGCATGGTTAATCTTTACAGCGAAAAAAACAAAGACGTTTCCTTCAATATTAAAGTCAAAGGCAACGACGGCGCCGAAAAGATCCTCCAGTGCTATTTAGTCAAGGGCGACGACGCCGCAACTGTCGGCATAAACGACACCGTCGAGGTGACCGGCATTATAAAGAACTATAACGGCACCGTGGAATTCGACAAGGGCTCGACCTTCGTCACCGTGAAAAAAGGCACCGCCCCCGCGGCCCCCGTTACCGAAAAAGAAATACTCGACGCCTGTGATTCGCTCCCCAAAGGCGAGATCATCCCCGCCGTCTGCACTCTCACCGGCACAGTCACCGAAAAGACCGATAAAGACAACCAGGTAAAGATCACAGTTGCGGGCAAAGAGATCCTCTGCTTTAAGATGGACGCACAGAGCTTTGCCGAAGCCGGCGTTGGCGATAAGATCGCCGTTACCGGCTATATCAAGAACTACAACGGAACGGTAGAATTCATCTCCGGCTGCACCGCTCAGATCGTCGAAAAAGCTCCCGAGACCTCCGGCGACGAGCCCTCTTCCGCGGAAGAACACAGACCTTCTACCGAAAAAGAGATCGTCGACGCCGCTTTTGCGCTCGGTAAAGATGAAGAGCTCGACGGGACTTATACGCTCACCGGCGAAGTCACCAAGATCGTGGAACCTTTCAAGGACGAATACGGCAACGTCACGCTCCTCTTTACCGTTCGCGGCAAGACTTTTAAGGCGTTCCGCATCGTGGGCGACGACGCCGCCACCGTTGCCGTGGGCGACAAGATCAAAGTTACCGGCACTATAATCAATTATCGGGGCACTGTCGAGTTTGACCAAGGCGCCACGTTCGTCACAGTCAAAAAATCTACTCCTGCCAGCGGCGATTCCGGACTTATAGTCTTCGCCGTCGTCGGCGCGCTCGCGCTTGCCGGCGTCGCTGCCGTAAGAAAAGCAAAATAAGCCCATTAACGCAAATTGTAAAAGAAAGCCGGCGTCACGCCGGCTTTTCCTTTTCAGTTTAACGCCAGGTATTGCGAATAAACGTAGCCCTTTTGCCCGTAATAGTCAACGTGCGTCCAGTCGCCCTCGCGCCCCAGTACCGAAACCGTCGCGCCGTCCGGCAGCTTGCCCGTTATCTCGGCTTCGAAAGAAGGCGCGGATCTTAGGTTCAGCCGGCTGCCGTTGGTGTCTACAGTCGCTTTTTCACCGCCGTTCTGCGGCGGAGCCGAGCCGTCGACTTCCAAAAAATCCGCAACCGCGTCGGTCAGCTCGCCGGCTATCGCGTCTATGTTGGATTTTATCCATTCGGCGTCGCGGGGGTTGTCGTGATATGCCACTTCTATTAGCACGGCGGGCGCTTTAGTTCGGCGCAGCTCCACAAACGTGCTGTTGCCAAGCACTCGTACCAGTTCGGGGTCCGGGTAGATGTTCTGCATATTGCGCGCTATCAGCTCTGCGGCGCGTTTGCCTTTTTGCGATCCCGTGTAGTGGTAGACGTCAACGCCGCGCACGTTGCCCGCGTTTCCGGCGCCGGCGGCGTTGGAATGTATTGCGAGATGCAGGTCGTTTGCGCCGGCGGAGGATTGCGCCGCGGACTGGCTCGCCGTCATATTCGGAGAATTGCGGTTGACCCTGATACCGCGCTGCACCAGCAACGGCACCATGGCGTCGGCTATAAGGTTCATGTAGTATTCCTCGCTGCCGCTTTTGTCGTAGTATTCGTTGTATTCCTGCGTAGAAGGACTCAAATAAACCGTTGGCACTCAAAAACACCCTTTCTGCTGATATGATATTCGAAAACACAAAAAAAGGTGATTTTTTTTGATAAAACGCTTGACAAACGGCATCAGGTGTGGTAATATACGCAATACAAGGAAGCAGAACGTTGAGTTCTCACCCGCCGCGAACCGCAGGCGTGGTCAATAGCACGGCCGCTTGCCGGCTGCTTTGACTGTGTGTGGGGGTTTGCTTCCGCACTTTTTTTGGCTTTACGCGCCGTTTTCAGCGGGAACCGTTCCCGCGGCTGCGCTCTCCCTTACCAAAAGGGAATATATCTGGAGGTGTCTAGTATAAGTAAAAAAGCATCGATCAACGAAGAGATCAGGGCATCCGAAGTCCGCGTCATCGGTCCGGAGGGCAATCAGCTCGGTATCCTCAAGCTCGAAGCCGCGCTCCGTGCAGCGGACGAAGCAGGGCTCGATCTGGTCGAGATTGCACCCGACGCCAAACCGCCGGTCTGTAAACTTATGGATTTCGGCAAATATCGCTTTGAACGCGAAAAGAAAGAAAAAGAAAACCGCAAAAAGCAGCAGATCGTGGAGCTTAAAGAGCTGCAGCTCACCTGCACCATAGGCGAACACGATTTCAACACCAAGGTCAATCACGCGACACGCTTTTTAACCCAGGGCAACAAAGTGAAGGTGCTTGTCAAATTCAAGGGGCGCGAAATGGCGCATACCGAACACGGCACCGAGCTTCTCGCCCGGTTCCGCGCCGCTTGCGGCGAGCTTGGCACCTGCGACAAACCGCCGGTACTCGAAGGCCGCAATATGATCATGATCGTGTCGCCGAATAAAGCTAATCAAAACCAGAAAGGAAAACCTAAAGATGGGAAAAATGAAAACTCATAAGGCCAGCGCCAAACGTTTTGGTCTGACCGGAACGGGAAAAATCAAAATGAACCATTGCGGCCGCCGCCATAAGCTCGGTCTCAAAGATTCCAAGCGCAAGAGACAGCTCCGTAAAGCTTCTTACGTGAGCAACACCAGAATGGACGATCTCAAGCGTCTGCTCCCTTATTCTTAATTCAGGCGGAGGAATAGAAAATGGCAAGAATCAAACCTGCTCTCACCACGAGAAAAAGAAGAAAAAAGTTTTTAAAGGCCGCCAAAGGTTACTGGGGTGCGAAGAGTAAGCACTTTAAGATGGCGAAACAGGCCGTCATGAAATCCGGCAACTATGCGTTCGCTGGCAGAAAACAGAAAAAACGCGATTTCCGCGCTCTCTGGATCACCAGGATCTCCGCACAGTGCAAGGTCAACGGCATCAATTATTCCAAATTCATGAACGGTCTCAAGAGATCCGGCGTCATAATCAACAGAAAAATGCTCGCCGAACTCGCAGTCAGCGACAAAGACGCTTTCGCGTCTCTTGTAGAAAAAGCCAAAGCCGCTCTTTAAGGCGCGTTTCGGTTGACAAAATGCCGCTGCCATGCTATAATGGCGGCGCGCTTTAAAGAAATCTTCGCCACAGGCGGAGGGAGGGAAAAAGAAATGGCAGAAATCAAGGTCAAGGAAAACGAATCCATAGACAGCGCGATCAGAAGATTCAAGAGATCCTACCTCAGAAGCGGCGTTCCTTCGGAACTGCGTAAGAGAGAACATTACGAAAAACCCAGCGTCAAGCGCAAGAAAAAGGC
>CACYCI010000113.1 GCA_902772845.1 uncultured Ruminococcus sp. | reverse complement strand
TAGTTTTCATAGTTTTACCTCGTTTCTTTCCCTTCATTATAGCACGGTCGGCACGCAAATGCAACAGCATTTATTTAGGCGCGGCGGCTATCAGCAGTATCACGCACAGCCCGTTGTTGAAGCCCGAAAGCCACAGTACGTACCCTGCCGCGGCGGCAAGCGCCGCCCTGCCCGCAAACGCCGCGCGGCGGCACAGTTTTTCCGCGTATTCGCCGCCGCGTCTCTGCTCCGCCCATATATAAAGCATCTTTCCGCCGTCGGAAGAGCGCACGGGGATGAGATTGGTCACGGCAAAGAACAGCGAAGCAAATACGAACATAAGCAGGCAGGCGTTTTTGAAAAACACGAACGCGCACGCTCCGGCAAAGGCGCACGCCGCGTTTACGGCTATGCCTCCCGCCTGTATTAGCAGCTCGCCTTTAGCGTCCGGCGGTGAAGTACATTCCAAAAGTCCGCCAAAAGGGTAAACGGTCATACGCGTCACGCGCGAGCCCGCGCATCTCACCGCGGCTGCGTGCCCCAGCTCGTGCAGGACAGCCGCCGCGGCTATGCACAAAAACGGCAGCGCGCCTTCCGATACCGCCAGGATCCAGAAAGCCGCCGGCGCAAAAACGCTAAGGCGCATTTTTCCCCCGAAAAGCGGTATGTACATCTTATTCGCCAGCCATGGCGCGGGCTATGCCGAAGACGTTGTCTTCGCGCCGCGCCGTGCCGAACGCTCCGGCCTGCGCCGAATCGTCCCGCACGGAATATACGGCAAAGGCCAGCGCTATCATAAGCGCGGCGGCGAGTACGGCTATTGCTTTTTTCGTAACGCATCACCCTTTCCCGCCATTCTATGCCTTGCGCCGGCGTTTTATTCCAAAATAAAAAATCCGCCGTCCCCCCGTGTGCGACATTATTTTTGCTCGCGGCGCGCTATAATCTTTGTCACGGAGGTGAAGCGGACGTGGGAGTAAGAGTGATTTACGCCGACGTGTTTTTTCTGATAAATTTCATAGTGGATTTCATGTGCCTTTACATAACGCGCGCGCTGCTTTCCGCGCACGCCGCGCTCTGGCGTACCGTGACCGCGGCGGCGTTCGGAGGCGTTTACGCCGTTGCGTGGATCGTGCTGCCGTACATACCGCCGTACGCGCTCATCCCCGCGCATATCGCGGCGGCGTGGCTGATGGCGTTCATTATGCTCGGCCGGTGCGGGTTCGGGCGTATATGCGCGGCGTGCGGCGTGTTCGTGCTCAGCTCGGCGTTCGCCGGAGGGATACTCGGCGCGGCTTTTTCAATGTCGGGCGGCGGATACGTTTTGTCCGGAGGCGTCTATGCGGAAATATCGCCGGCGTTCCTTATCGCCGTGGCGGCGGCGTCTGTCGCCGCGTGCTACGTCTACGGAGTGTTTGCGCGGCGCAGGATCACGTCGCTCAGCGCAAAGGCGGTAATAGAAATGGACGGAAAAGAGTATAAGGCGTCCCTTTTCGTGGATACCGGCTGCCACGTGACCGACCCGCTCACCGGCGAGCTCGCCGTTATAGTCAGCGCGCGCGTGTTCGGCGCGGAAACGCCGCGCACCACGCGCATAATACCGTTTTCCACGGCTGCGGGCACCCGCGTGCTGTACGGATTCAAGCCGAAGTCGCTTAAAATAAACGGAAACCGCGCCGAAGCCGTGGTGGCTGTGTCGGGCAAAGACGAATATTACCGCGGCTGCGACGGTCTGGTACCGCCGTCGCTGACCGCGGGCAAACGGAAGGAGGAAGCCGAGATATGCTGAAACTGCTTAAAAAACTGCTTTCCGTAATATGGCGCGCAAACTGCGTCCACTACGTTAACGGAGCCGCCACTCTGCCGCCGCCGCTTCTGCCGGAAGAGGAAAAACGTTATACGGATACTATAGGATCGCCGGAATCGCGCCGTATGCTGGTGGAACACAATCTGCGGCTGGTGGTGTATATCGCCAAAAAGTTCGAGACCGCCGGCGTGGGCATAGAAGATCTCGTATCCATAGGGACGATAGGGCTGATAAAGGCGGTCAACACGTATAAGAGCGACAGACAGATCAAGCTCGCCACCTACGCTTCGCGCTGTATCGAAAACGAGATCCTCATGTTCATACGCAAGACCTCCGGGCTGCGGTGCGAAGTATCGCTCGACGAGCCGCTCAACGTGGATTGGGACGGCAACGAGCTGCTTCTGGGAGATCTGCTCGGCGGCGAAAGCGACGACGTTTTCCGCAGCATAGAAGAACGCGAAGACCGTCGGCTGATACGCCGCGCGCTGGCAAATCTGCCCGAACGCGACCGGACGAT
>CACYCI010000112.1 GCA_902772845.1 uncultured Ruminococcus sp. | reverse complement strand
TATATCCGGTTTACGGAGTTCACTGGCCGTCGACGATAACGGGGCTTTCTTCGGAGGTCTCGGGTTTTTCGGGAGCTTCGTATCCGAGCCCGCAGTATTCGCAGGCGACGCGGACCATACATTCGTTCAGCGGCTCAACGTTGTATTCGCCGACAGAAGCTTCTATATGTCCGTTGCCTATGCCGGAATGATTCGTGAGGAATATATACGTTCCGCCGGTCATTACCGCATAACTGCGCAGCTGGACTTCGGTTTCTTTATCTATGCCGGAAGAAGCCACGGGTATGATACGCACGCCTTTTTCGGCGGAATCGGTGAGCGTTTTTACGATCCTGGAATTTATGCCCTGGATCTCGCTTTCGGTGTGAGGAGGAGCGTCGAGCACGAGGAAGCAGAGCTTGACGGCGTTTTCACGCCATTCGTGGCCGTTGACCGCGTTTTCGAGCGCGGTGTGGACCGCTTCGGGATAATCGCCGCCGCCGGAAGCGTACTGCTCTCTGATCTGTTTGAGACATTCCTGTATATCGGTGCGGAAATCGAAATACCTGACCACATATTCGTCGCCTTCGTCACGGTAGAAATTGACCGAAACGCGTATGGAAAGCGCGTCGCCGTTGGCGGCTATGCGGCTGACCACGTTTTCGAGTTCGACTTTGAGATATTCGAGCTCGTCGCCCATGCTGCCCGTGGTGTCGACCATAAGCATAAGGTCGAGTTCTTTTACGGATGCGTTTTGGACTTCGGCTTCTATATCTATACATTTGCCGCGGTCGGCGGAAGTGACGGGAACGGTATTGCCGCACGCCCTGACGGCGGAAACGTTCTGCGCTTCTTTTTCGGGATATACGAGATACGCTCTGCCTTCGATATCGGTGACCGACGCGAATATGACTGCGCCGGAGGCAGACAGCAGTTCCGCCTTTGCACCGACCACGGCGGAATCGCCGTTTGAAACGCGGACTTCTATGACGTTATACGCAGAAAGCCCGCGGGTGTTGGAATATCTGACCCATTCGCTGTCGTCGAATTTTTCGATCCATTCGGCGAGCTTGCGCACGTCGCGCCATTCGCCCGCGGTGAGCGTACCGGCGCGGTACTGATACTGATCGCCGTCGCCGTATCCGATCGCGACGCCGTCGGCCGTTTCAGAATATAAACCGTGCGATTTGCCGTAAGGGTAGGCGTGCTCGGTAATATCGGCGCCTTCGAAATAATCTTCTTCGCACCCTGCAACTCCGGGAGCGTATTCCGGCACGGACACGCCCAAACTGAAGTCGCTGTTTCCCGGCTTTCCGCCTATTACGCCGTCGTTATAACTTTCTTCGGCGGACTCGCTTCCTGCGGAGCCGTTCTGTTCGACGCTGCCGATCTTTCCGTCTTCGTTATTACCGACGGAGGCAAAGCGGTGTCTGAGCGCGAATGCGCCGATCAACCCCGCCGTTATGACGCATACGGCGAGCATTGCCGCAAGCGCGGGGCGGAAGTATCTTCTTTTGGCGGGCGTGCTGCGTTCAGCGGGCTGCTGAACGAACGACCCTTCCGGCAGCACGCGGGACATTTCCGGCACGGCGACGCCGTTATAATTTTTTTTGATCTTTCTTTTGATACCCATTGCGATTTCTCCTTTTTCAACGGTATTCGTTTTTAAGCTTTTGCAGCGCGCGCTTGTATTTTTTGCGCACGGCTTCGGCAGTAAGCCCGAAAACGCCGGCTATTTCGGCATACTTGAACCCCTGAGCGGTTTTCATCAGGACGATCTGCTTTTCGGGTTCGGGCAAGACGGAAAGCAGCGAGCGCAGTTCGCATTCGGCGGCGGGGTCGTCGGAACACGCCGCGGGCTCGTCCGCGGATTCGAGCGGGACGGTCTCGACGCGGCACCGTTCGATATCGAGCGCCGCGTTGCGGGCGACAGCCATGACCCACGCCCGGGCGTTGCCGCCGGATTCGAAGCTTTTGGCGTACCTTGCGACCCTGAGGAAGGTATCTTGCATGGCGTCTTCCGCGTCGGCGCGGTTATTGAGTATTGAAAACGTCAGCGTATAGATCTGCTTGCCGAGCTGTTCGTAAAGCACGGTCAGACTTTGCATATTCCCTTGCGCTATATCGGTTATCGCCTTTGCGCAGCAGGCGTTGCCCGAAAATACCGGATGCATCGACTCACCCCTTCCAAGGCCTTTCGTAATATAATACTGCAAAAAAATGAAAAAGCGGACAAATTTTTTTGCCGCTTTTAGAATAACATATTTATTCGGTTTTGTCAAATCCGACGCGTCACGAAAAACATTCCGCCATTGCCTCCGCGAGCAGACGCGCGCTGTATTCCGCCTCGGCAAGAGTGTTGCCCTGGCTGCCTATTTCTATTAACAGCGCCCCTTCGGCGAGATCCTGGTTGAACGAAGCGGAACGTATGTATATAGGGCGGACCAGCGAAGGAGACACGGCGTAAAGCGCTTTCCACAGCTTGACCGCGTTGGCAAGGTTGCTTTTCCAGCCCTTGTGCCTGCCGGCCTTTTCGTCGGTGCCTACGACTATCATTATCTGCGCCGCGCGTTTGCCGTTCACTTGCGCCACCGCCGCAGCGGCTCTGCCGCCGCTGTTCACGCTGTCGCGGTGGATATCTATGACGTAACTTATCGCCGGGTACTTTTTGATCCACGCTTCGCAGGCGGCGCGGCTTTTTGAATATGCCGTCGAATAATCCTCTTCGTCGTACATGTTAAGATCGTGCAGCGCGGTCACGCCGACGGCGCGCAGCGCTTCGCAGAACGCCGTTCCTGCCGCGACCACGTTGAGAGCGGTGTCGGAGCTCCGGAATCCGTATCCTCCGCCGTAACCGCCCTCGGGCGAATAGCTTTCGGTGCCGTGTGTATGGAAGACCAGCACCGACGGCGGCGCGCCGCGTATTTTCCCTTCCGTCTGCGGGAGCAAAGCTCTGACCGCGCCGACGTCATAGCTTGTCTCGTTCTGAAAAGTCGCTTCTCCGCTGCTGCGGCGGCTCAGATCCAGACTCACGGGCAAAAACAGCTCCGGCCCGCCTGATACCGCCGGTTCCGAAAGCTCCGGCTCTTCTTCGCTTTCCGTTTCGCCGCTCAGGGACGTCGGCGCGGACGAACGTTCCGTCTCCGCGGTCTTGATGATACCCAGCTTTTCCAAGCGTTCGGGAGTGTCCGCCGGCAGCAGACTCACCAGATACGCCGCGCCGACCATAAGCCCAAGGCACGCAAGCGCGCCGATACAGCACATTCCGAAAAAAGCAAAGAATTTCCGTTCCGTCATTTTTACATCACCCCGTAACGATAATATGAGCGATCTACGCGGTGTATTCCTGCATTTCGGCAAGAGTCATGCCGCGGTGTACGGCAAGGTCGACCGAATCGGCGAGGAAGCGCGATATTTTTTCCGCCATGACGTCGCTTTCCTTGGGCGAAACGAACATCCTTCCGCCCGCTTCGCCGATCTGCCTGACGGCTTCGGCGTCGACGCTGCCGCCGGCGTTTTCCAAAAGGTCGAACGCAAGCGTAGCGGCGTCCACCACGGTAGGAACGCCCACGGCTATCACGGGGACGCCAAGCGTTTGCTTATCGAGCCCGCGCCGGCTGTTGTAAACGCCGGAGCCCGGCGATATGCCGGTGTCTGTTATCTGAACGGTAGTCCCCAGGCGCGAAATCCTGCGCGAAGCGAGCGCGTCTATGGCGATGACGCAGGCGGCGCCGCAGCTTTTTACCGCGCCTAGCACAAGGTCGCTGCTTTCCATGCCCGTCTGCCCCAGCACGCCCGGCGCCAGCGCCGCCAGACACCCGAACCCGGATCTTGAATAAAGCGCGGGGTCGGAACGGCTTATGTGGCGTGTTATGAGCATTTTTGCCGCGGCTCGCGGCCCTATTGAATCGCTGGTTATGGCGCTGTTCCCCAACCCCACGGCGAGCACGCATTTCCGCTCCGCCCCCGCCGGCATCACGCCTGATATCAGTTTTGCCGTTACTGCGGCGGCGCGTTCGAACTCTTCCCTGCCGCATTCCCAGATCCTGCCTATGTCCGCGGTCAGATATACCCCCGCACGCCTTCCGCTTTGCCTATCATCCCGGGCGAGCGTGACAGAAGTCACCTCGACGCCGTCTATGACATTTGTTTCTGAACTGTAGTCGGATCCGCCGTTTTCGGCAAGCTCGCTTGCCAGATCGGTGCGTATAGCAAACATAAAAACACCTGCCTTTGCACGTTATTATTGGCGCCGCAAACGCAAAAAATACAAAAAGCACTTGTATTCCGGACAAAAATATGTATAATGCTATTTGGGAGTTTTTGCTATGAACAGAACTGACGATTTTGGCTTTATAGCCGAAAAATACGACATTTACAACAGCGCCGACTACGACGCGTACGCCGCCTTTGTGCTTGCCGCTTTTGAAAAAGCCGATATACCCGTTACCGAGGCGCTCGATCTGGGCTGCGGAACGGGCGAGCTTTCGCTGCGGCTGGCGGACGCCGGGAAAAGCGTGACTGCGGCGGATATTTCCCAGGATATGCTTTCCGTGCTCGTTTCCAAGTGCGCCGGGCGCGATATCCAGCCGGTATGCCAGGATATGCGCTCGCTCGATCTTTTCGGAACGGTGCAGGGGTGCGTTTCGGCTTTTGACTGTCTTAACTATCTGCTAACCGCAAAGGATCTTGAAGCGGCGCTTTCTTCGGTCGGGTTCTTTATGGAAAAGGGCGGGATATTCGTTTTCGACCTCAACACGGAATACGCTTACACGCAGGTATACGACGGAAAAAGTTACGTTTACGAGACCGACGGCAGCATGCTCGTATGGCAGAGCGGGTACGACCCCAAAACGCGCAAATGCCGCTATTACCTGACTTCTTATGAGCTCTGCGGCGACGGCATATATTCGCGCAGCGACTGTGTGCATACGCAGAAATTCCACCCGCACCGCACGGTGGCGGCGGCGGCTAAACGCGCCGGGTTCGATATACTGGGCGTGTACGGCGATACCGGGTTTTCGGCGCCTGCGGCGCAAAGCCCCAAGAATTATTACGTAATGAAGAAAAACAGGAGCTTGTGATGGCCAGAATAATAAGAGCGATGACGCGCGACGGCAGCGCGAGGATACTTGCCGAAGATTCACGCGATATAGTCAACGAGGCGATACGCATTCACCGGACGTTCCCGGTCTGCACGGCGGCTTTGGGGAGAACGCTTACGGCGGCGTCGATGCTCGGCTCGCTTTTGGGCGAGGAAGAAGACGCCGTGACAGTAAGCTTCCGCGGCGACGGCCCCGCGGGCAGGATAGTCGTTTCCGCCGACTGGAAAGGCAACGTGCGCGGTTACGTACAGAACCCGCAGGTGGACATACCGCTTAAACCCAACGGCAAGCTCGACGTGGCGCGCGCCGTGGGAAAAGGGCAGATGTATATACTGCGCGACGCGGGCGGCGCCGAGCCGTACGTAGGGATCGCAGACATCGTCAGCGGCGAGATAGCCGAAGACATAGCTTCGTACTATGCAAAAAGCGAACAGATCCCAACGCTTTGCTCGCTGGGCGTGCTTGTGGGGACCGATTGCAAATGCGAACGCGCGGGCGGCGTGATAATACAGCTGCTGCCGTTCGCCGACGACGCCGTGGCGCAAAAGCTGGAATCCAACGCCGCAAAGCTGGACGGGATAACAAAGCTGCTTTCCGCGCACACGCTGGAAGAAACGCTGGCGCTGTTTATGGAAGGCGTGGAATACGACGTGTTCGATTCCTTTGAATGCGGCTATGAATGCAAATGCAGCCGCGCCAAGACCGACGCGGCTCTGCGCGCGCTGGGCAAGGAAGAACTGTTGAAAATGATAGATTCGGACGAAAAGACCGAAATATCGTGCCAGTTCTGCGATAAAAAATACGTTTATTCAAAATCTGACATAAAGAAAATAGCGGAGGAATTGAAATGACAAAGGGAAGGCAAGTATACAAAAAAATATCTTCGGTCGGCGGCGCTGCGCTCTTCTTCGACGAAGTGTGCATGTACTGGGTGAGCGGATTCTTTTCCACCGACGGCGTAGTCATAGTCGACGGTGAAGCCACCAAGCTCTGCGTGGATTCGAGATATTACGAAGCGGCGGTCAACGCCAAGGCACGCGGCGAGCTTTTTGACGACGTGGAAGTGATACTGCTTGACAAAGGCGTTTACGAAGCGGTGAGATCAAACGCGAAAGGCGAAAGCTACGTGGTGGATTCCGAGCTTGTGACCGTGGCGCGGCTCGAGCGGTTGAAAAAGGCGTTCGAAGGCACGCCCGTTCTCACCTGCGAAAACATCTGCAAAGATCTGCGCATGATCAAGACTCCGGACGAAATAGGAAAAATAAAGGCCGCTCAGGCCATAACCGACGCGGCGTTCGAGCATATAACTCATTTTATCCGCAAGGGCCTTACCGAAAAGCGCATAGCCGCGGAGCTTGAATTCTTTGTAAAGAGCAACGGCGGCGACAATATGTCGTTCGACACGATATGCGTATCCGGGCCGAATTCTTCGCTGCCGCACGGAGTTCCCGGCGATATAGAGATATGCGAAAATTCGTTTTTGACAATGGATTTCGGCGTCAAGTACAAGGGCTACTGTTCGGATATGACCCGCACCGTGGTGCTCGGCAAGGCGACGGATGAAATGAAGCACGTATACGAAACTGTGCTCAAAGCGCAGCTTGCGGGCATAGCCGCCGCCAAAGGCGGGATACTCGGCAGCGAATGCGACGCCGTGTCACGCGGTATCATAGCAGAAGCCGGTTACGGCAAGTATTTCGGCCACGGGCTCGGGCATTCCGTGGGTATAGAGATCCACGAAGACCCGCGTTTTTCGCCCAAATACGATCGCCCCGTACCCGCGGGGTCCGTGATGACCGTAGAGCCGGGCATCTATCTGCCCGGCAGATTCGGCGTCCGCATAGAAGACATGGTGCTTGTCACGGAAAACGGCTGCGAGGTTTTGACAAATTCGCCCAAAAATCTTATTGAACTGTGATTTATTTCAAAAAAAGCATTGACAAAACGTTTTATTTGCGGTAAAATTTGCATAGTATTGAATCAAGAAAGGAAATCATTATATGGTAACAGCAGGCGATTTCAGAAACGGCCTCACCTTTGAAATGGATGGCAACGTTATGCAGGTCATCGAATTTCAGCACGTTAAACCCGGCAAAGGCGCCGCTTTTGTCAGAACCAAAATGCGCAATCTCATAACCGGCGCTGTCGTAGAGCAGGCGTTCAACCCCACCGCTAAATTCCCCGCCGCTCAGGTAGAAAGAAAAGACATGCAGTACAGTTATGCCGACGGCGACCTTTACTATTTTATGGATATGGAAACCTATGATCAGGTGCCGCTCAACAAATCTCAGCTTCCCGACGCGTTCAAATTCGTCAAAGAAGGCGATATGTGCCGTCTGGTTTCTTACAAAGGCAACGTCTTTTCGGTAGAACCCCCGACGTTCGTCGAACTCGAGATCACCAAAGCGGAACCGGGCGTAAGAGGCAACACCGCTACAAACGTGACCAAAATAGCCGAAGTTGAGACCGGCGCGGAGATCAAAGTCCCCATGTTCATCAACGAAGGCGACGTTATAAGAATAGACACACGTACCGGCGAATATCTCGAAAGAGTATAACGCTGCCCGTATTTTGAACGGGAGAAAGGAAACACAATGAATCCATCCGAAAAAGCCGCTTATATCAAAGGCCTTATGGAAGGCATGAAATTCGACACCGAATCCGATGCCGGCAAACTTATCGCTAAAATCGTCGACCTGCTCGAAGATCTTTCGCTGTCCGTACAGGATCTCGAAGACGAAGTCGCTCAGCTCAACGATTTCACCGACGAACTCGACGAAGACCTGGGCGCCGTTGAAGAAGAGCTTTACGGCGAATGCGATTGCTGCTGCGACGACGACGATTGCTGCTGCGACGACGACGATTGCTGCTGCGACGACGGCTGCGACTGCGGCGAAGAAGACAAATAAAGCACAAATCAAAAATACATTAAAAATCGGTCTCCGCGGCCGATTTTTAATGTTTTCGGCACTGATATGGAACACGTATACGATATTCACACACATATTTTCCCTCAGAAGATCGCCGCGCGCGGCGTAGAAAATATCGGTAAGTTTTACGGGCTGGATATGCGCTGCGACGGGACCGGCGAATCGCTCGGCGCGCTGCTTGCGCCGGGTATGAAATGCGTGATCTCTTCCGCCGCGCTGAAAGAAGAGACCATGAGCAAGAGCAACGACTTTTTGTTGGATTTTGCAAAACGGGACCAGCGCTTCATTCCCTTTTCGTCTTTCTTTCCTTTCTGTTCGGTAAAAGACGCGTCGCACGAGCTGGAGCGCGTAAAAAAGCTGGGCAGCAAGGGGATAAAGATGCACCCGGATTTTCAGCATTACGAGCTGGACGACAGCCGCGTTACTGAAATTTACCGGGTATGCGCCGAGCTCGAACTGCCGGTCCTGTTCCACGTTGGGGACAAGCGATCCGATCTTTCTTCCCCGCTGCGGCTGCGCCGCGTAGCGGAAAAGCTGCCTTCGCTCAAAATAATAGCCGCGCATATGTGCGGTTATACCGTATGGGACGAAGCGGAAAAATACCTTATTGGCACCGACGTATATACCGAAACTTCGGATTCGCTGGATAATATGCCGCCCGAACGGCTCGCGAATATGATCCGCCGCCACGGCGCGGACAAAGTGATGTTCGGTTCCGATTATCCCATTATTTCGCCGGCCGAAGAGTACGAGCGGTTCAAAAACGTTCCGCTGACCGATGAAGAAAGGCGAAAAATACTTACGCTGAACGCGGAAAAACTGTTGGATCTTTAACAAAGCGGGTGGAATACAATGTTCAGAATAGGTTTTGACAACGACAAATACTTGAAAATGCAATCCGAAAAGATCAAGGAGCGGATCGCCTATTTCGGCGGAAAGCTTTACCTTGAATTCGGCGGAAAGCTTTTCGACGACTACCATGCGTCACGCGTGCTGCCGGGGTTCCAGCCCGACAGTAAACTGCAGATGCTATTGAAACTGAAAGACCAGGCGGAAATAGTCATAGCCATTAACGCCTTTGATATAGAAAAGAGCAAGATGCGCGGCGACCTTGGAATAACCTACGAATCCGACGTGCTCCGCCTTATAGACGCTTTCCGTTTCGTAGGGCTTTACGTCGGCAGCGTAGTGCTCACGCGGTATTCCGCCCAGCCGGCGGCGCTGGCTTTTTCCGAAAAGCTGGAACGTCTGGGCGTTAAGGTGTATCACCACTACGCAATAGAAGGTTATCCTTCCAACGTACATAAGATAGTTTCGGACGAGGGCTACGGCAAAAACGAATTCATCGAGACCACGCGTTCGCTCGTGGTCATCACCGCGCCGGGACCGGGCAGCGGAAAAATGGCGGTATGCCTTTCGCAGCTCTACCACGAGCACAAGCGCGGCATAGCCGCGGGCTACGCCAAGTTCGAAACGTTCCCTATATGGAACCTGCCGCTCAAGCATCCCGTCAACGTCGCGTACGAAGCCGCCACGGTAGACCTGGGCGACGTGAACATGATCGATCCGTTCCATCTCGACGCCTACGGCGTTACCACGGTCAACTATAACCGCGACGTAGAGATATTCCCCGTTGTGAACGCGATGTTCGAGCTCATCTATGGCAAATCGCCTTACAGATCCCCTACCGATATGGGTGTGAACATGGCGGGGCTTTGCATAACGGACGACAACGCTGTGAGCGACGCCGCCAGACAGGAAATAATCCGCCGCTACTACAACTGCCTTTGCGCCGAACGCAAAGGGCTGGCATCGGACGAACAGGAATCAGCCAAATGCGAACTGCTCATGCGGCAGGTGGGCGCTTCAGCCGCCGACAGGCCCGTTGTAGAAGCCGCGTTGGCAAAGGCCGAATCGACCGGCGCCCCCGCCACGGCCATGGAACTTTGCGACGGCAGGATCATCACCGGAAAGACGACTTCTCTGCTCGGCGCTTCTTCCGCCATGCTGCTGAACGCGCTGAAAGCGCTCGCCGGGATAGACGACGGAGTAAAACTCATTTCGGAAAAACTCATAGAACCGATACAGGATATCAAAGTCCGCATACTCGGCAACCACAATCCGCGCCTTCACACCGACGAAGTGCTGATCGCGCTGAGCATCTGCGCTTCCACCGACCCGGCTGCGGCAAAGTGCATAGCGCAGCTTACAAACCTGCGCCACTGCGAGGTGCATTCCAGCGTCATTCTTTCGCAAGTGGACGAAGGCGTGTTCAAAAAGCTGGGCGTGAACCTGACCTGCGAGCCCGTTTACCAGACAAAAAAGCTTTATCATAAATAAAAGAGGTCAAGAAATGGAAAAATTCAAGGATCTGCAATACACCCGTCCCGATCTTAAAAAGCTGAAAAAAGAATATCTCACCGCAATCAAAAAGTTCAGATCCGCGCAGACCGCCGAAGAGGCCGAATCCTCCATGCTCGAATGGAGCGAAGTCGGCAAAAAGATAGCGACGCAATGCACCATAGCCGAAGTGCGTCACACCGGCAATATGAAAGATGAATTTTACGACAACGAGATGAAATTCATCAACACCGCCATGCCCAAGCTCATGCCCGTTATGAAAAAAGGCACGACGGCGCTTATAAAGAGCCGCTTCCGCCCGGAGCTGGAAGCCCGCTACGGCAAGCAGATGTTCAAGGACGCCGAGATCCAGGAAAAGCTGATGAAGCTTTCCATAATCGTTCCGACAATAAAAGAGAACAACCTTACCACCGAATATTCCAAACTTGCGGCAGGCTGCTCGGTGGAATTCATGGGCGAAAAATGCAACTTTTACGGTCTGCTCAAGCATATGCAGTCGACCGATCGCGCAGAACGCAAGGCAGCGTTTGAAGAATGGGCGAAGCTTTACGAAGGCATAGCTCCAAAGCTGGACGAGATCTACGGCAAGCTTGTGGCGCTGAGATGCAAGATCGCCAAAAAGCTGGGTTTCAAAAAATATACCGATTACGTTTATCTTGCCCACGGCAGATATGACTACGACGCCAAAGCCGTGGCCGAATTCCGCGAAGCGGTATGCAAATACATAACCCCGCTGTGCGACACGCTTTACAAAGAGCAGGCGGAACGCATAGGCGTTGAAAAGCTTTTCTGGTACGACGAATCGCTGATTTTCCCGGAAGGCAACGCCGACCCGCAGGGCACCCCCGACGAGCTCGTGGCAAAAGCGCAGGAGATGTATTCCGAGCTTTCGCCCGAGACAAAAGAATTTTTCGATTTTATGGTACAGCACGAGCTGTTCGACTTTGTCACCCGCGAAAACAAGCTCCTGGGCGGCTACTGCACGTTTTTGCCCGAATACAAGGCGCCGTTCATTTTTTCCAATTTCAACGGCACTTCGGCGGACATAGACGTGCTCACGCACGAAGCCGGGCACGCATTCGAAGCGTTCTACGCTTCGCGACGGCTGCCTATGACCGACCTGGTCTATTCCACCAGCGAGATCAACGAGATCCACTCCATGTCCATGGAGCATTTCGCATACCCGTATATGGAAAAATTCTTCGGCGAAAACGCAAACAAATACCGCTATTCGCATTTCTGCGAAGCGCTTAAGACCATACCGTACCTCGTTTCGGTAGACGAGTTCCAGCACCGCGTGTTCGAAAACCCGTCATCCACTCCGGCCGACTGGCGCAGGTACTGGAAAGAGACCGAGCAGAAGTATATGCCGTGGCGCAGCTATGACGGCAACGAATTTTTGGAAGGCGGCGGGTTCTGGATGCAGAAGCAGCATATCTTCCTTTACCCGTTCTATTACGTTGATTACGCGCTTGCGCAGATGGGCGCGTTTGCGCTTTACCGCAAGCAGACCGAGACCGGCGACGCCTGGAATGACTATATCAAGCTCTGCTCCATGGGCGGTATGTACGGCTATTTCGAAACGCTCGAACGCGCCGGGATCCCCTGCCCGCTGAAAGAAGAGACCGTAAAAGCCACCGCCGAATTCGCCGAAAAGCAGATAGCGGAACTGAAAGCGAAGATCTGAAAAAGCATAAAGAAAATAAAGCCGTTCCGGCGAGGAACGGCTTTTTTTGCGCGCGTAAAGCGTTGTAACGATTTGTCGCTTTACTTTTGGCGCATTATGTGGTTTAATGATAACGGTAAACGAGATCCCGGCCGGAAAACGTTACCGAAAGGAGGGCGGCGATTGGAAACAGGCAGAATAATAT
>CACYCI010000111.1 GCA_902772845.1 uncultured Ruminococcus sp. | reverse complement strand
GCCCTGCTTTTTATTCTGTTCAGTAGATCATTTTATTATTTCGTAAGCCGCAAGGTCGGTGCGTTCTGTGGTGAGAGGAGTGACCGAAATATATCCGTTCATAACGGCGTCGGTGTCGAACCGTAAGTCGCGTGAGCCGCCGTAAACGCAATAGCCCTGCTGAATGTACGTTCCGTCGCCCAGATCGGTGAAATGATCGCGGTAATACGGTCCGCCCTGCCGTGTGAAAAGAATGCCCTTTGGTTTTTCGGGAACGTTTATGTTATACACCTCCGCATTGGAAAGCAGCGAGCGTTCGGTAAACAGCGCATATAGTTTTTCCAGCTCGTTCACGGCTGTGGAAGGCGATTCGGGGAACGTGGATACCGCGACCGCTTTCAACCCGAAAGCCGCCGCTTCAAAGCACGCGCCCACGGTCCCGGAATACAGGATGTCCTTTCCCAGATTGAACCCGCGGTTGATGCCGGAAAGCAACAGATCGAAGCTTTTGCCCAACCCCTCCAACGCAAAGCGAACGCAGTCGGCGGGCGTGGAATCCACGGCGTACGCTTCGGCGGCGCCCGCAAGCGTTTGCTTTTTTACGGAAAACGGCTTTTTTACTTCTATGCCGTGGCTTTTACAGCTCTGCTCCGTGAGCGGTGCGATCACTGTCACTTCGCCTATGGCCTTTGCTTTTTCCAAAAGGGCGGCGAGCCCTGCCGAAAAGAAACCGTCGTCGTTTGTTAGGAGTATCTTCATATCCAGCCCTCGTGATCGGATTTGTATTCGGCGAGCAAAGAGTCGCAATCTGCCAAAAACGCTTTTATCTGCTTTGCGCCGCGCAGCGTGGCGCCGCTTGCGCATTCGTGACCGCCGCCGCCGTATTTTTCCGCCACGCCGTTTATATGGACAAAGCGCGATCTGAGCCGCACGCGTGTGGTGCCGTCTTCGTAATCGATCAACGCCAGCCAGATAAGGCAGCCCTTGATCGATTCCATCATATAGACGGTCTCGCTCGCCTGCTCCTGCGTCAAAGCGAATTTTTCCCGCGTCGCCTTCGTTATCCTGATGTATGCGACGCCGTGTTCGGTCATTTTCATGTTCTTATAGACAAACGATTTGTATTTCAGCCACGAATAATCGTCCAGATTCAGCCGTGCGAAAAGGAGCTCGGTGTCTATTCCTTTGTCTAGCAAAAAGCCCGCAATGCGCATGGTGTCGCCGCTCACGGAATACTTGAATCTGCCGGAATCGGTGACGAGCCCCGTGTAAAGGAAACCGGCCGCCTTGGGTGTCGTGACGATTTGGCTTTTATAACGCATACAAAAATCGGCGATCATTTCGCAGACGGAAGAGCGTTCCGGCTCGACCCACATGATATCGCCGTACGGGCGGATGTTGGGGTGGTGGTCTATCTTTATTATCTCTTTTGCAAGGCCGTACTTTTTGTTTGAAAGCCGCTCCGGCGTGCCGCAGTCAAGGCAAATCAGCAGGGCGCCGGAATAAAAGCCGTCGTCCGGCTGGCCGTCGTCTTTGCCCAAAAACGCAAGATTTTCGCTGCCGTCTTCACTTGCCAGAACTATCTGCTTTTCCGGGAACGTCGCTTTCAGAGCTTCGGCGAGCCCTTTGGCAGAGCCGAGAGCGTCGCCGTCCGGACGCAGGTGGCGCGAAATGATTATTTTGCCGTATTCTTTTATTTTCGACAATATCGCGTCGGTGATCTTTTTGTTCTTCATATCATTCTCCGCTCATTTCATCAAGATCCGCAAGCAGCTTCATAGCCGTTTCGCGGTCGGGAAGCGTGGCGCCGCACGCTTTTGCGTGACCGCCGCCGCCGTATTTTACCGCCACGGGGCAGACGTTTTTGCTCGAAGAACGTATCTCGCACCAGACGCCGTTTTCGGTTTCGGTAAAATTGACCCATATATCCACACCGCGTATATCCGCCATGGCGTTCACCATCCCGCGCGAAAGCGAAAACGCGTCGATCCCGTAAGAAGGGAATCCCTGGAGCGAGGTGTAAACGTACGCCACGTTGTTTGGCGTGAATTTTATGTTCAGCACGAACATGGCGCGTGCGCGGACGTTCTTAAAATCGTTCGCGTAAAGGCTCCTGAATATCCCGTCGCGGCTGAAGCCGGAAGAAGTGAGGAATTCCGCAAGGCCGAACGTACGCGGGGAAGTGCTGTCGTAAAGGAACCTGCCGGAATCTGTAACCATGCCGGTGAAAAGTGCCTTTGCGCATTCCGGCGTAAGGACAAGACCGCTTTCGCGGATCATGTCGGCGACCATGCCGGCGCAGCTTTCGTAAGAAGAGTCAACTATTTCGTCGTCAGCTATTTTTGCAAGCATCAAATGGTGGTCCAGACGCAGCGTGTGCGCGGCGGTGCGCCAGCGGCTGTCGCTTATAAGCTCCGCCGAAGACGTGTCAAGTATCACCGCGAGCGCGCCGTCATAAGCGGCATCCGGAATAATGTCGGGCGCGGAACGTTCCATAAAAGAATACCGGTTCGGGTCGTCGCCTGCGCAGAATACCGTTTTGCCGGGGAAATTTGCTTTGATAAAATACCATAACCCGGTCTGGGCGCCTATCGCGTCGCCGTCGGGGTTGCTGTGACGGTGGATGATCACCGTGTCGTATTTTTGTATAAGCTCAAGTGCTTTTTCGTACATACATATACTCCGTAATGTGTGTTTTTATCATTATAACATGAGCGCCGTGCGGTGTCAATAAGCGTATTTTTCGTAAATTGCGCTTTTGCGCTTTACAGGAGGGATGTTTTGTGGTATCATATATCCGCAAGGAGTAAAGAAGTATGCACAGTAATGAATTCTTATCCGTATCGTCCGAGGTGGCGCAGGCACTGGCCTCTAACAGACCGGTCGTGGCGCTCGAATCCACTATAATCAGCCACGGCATGCCTTATCCGCAGAACGTCGAGACCGCGCTTGCGGTCGAATCCGCCGTGCGCGAAAACGGCGCCGTGCCCGCTACAGTCGCCGTGATAGGCGGCAAACTCAAGGCGGGGCTCTGCGCCGAAGAAATAGAATACCTGGGCAAAACGGGGACCCGAATAACCAAGGCGTCGCGCCGTGACCTGGCCTATCTCGTTTCGCACGGGGCGGACGGCGCTACGACAGTCGCGTCAACCATGATCATCGCCGCCATGGCAGGAATAAAGATATTTGCCACCGGCGGAGTCGGCGGAGTTCACCGCGGCGCGGAGACGACCATGGATATTTCAGCCGACCTTGAAGAACTTGCCAAAACGCCTGTCGCCGTTATCTGCGCCGGGGCGAAATCCATACTCGACCTTGGTCTTACTCTTGAATACTTAGAGACCAAGGGAGTTCCGGTCATCGGCTACGGCACCGACGAACTGCCGGCGTTTTACACCCGTAAGAGCGGGTACAAGGTCGACTACCGGGTGGATTCCGAAAAGGAGCTCGCGCAAATCATTTCATGCAACGAACTTCCGGGCGCCGGCGGGATCCTCATCACCAATCCCATTCCGCCGGAATACTCGATGGACCCCGAACGTATAAACGCGGCGATCGACGCCGCGGTAGCCGAATCGCGCGCGCTGGGCATAAAGGGCAAAGAGACTACGCCGTTTCTGCTTGCAAAAGTCAAAGAACTCACGGGCGGCGACAGTCTGGTATCCAATATCCGGCTCGTGCTGAACAATGCGGGTCTCGCGGCGCGCACCGCTTGTGAATACTGCGCATTAAAGAATAAGGAGGAACAGATATGTCAAGGACAATAGCCGTAAGAGGTGTCGGGAAATGCGCTTTCGCGCCCGATACCATACGTATTTTCGCCGATATCGAACGCCGCGACAAAGAATACGAAAAGGCGCTCGCAGGTTCTGCGCACGCCGTGGAAAAGCTCAAAGCCGCGCTCGAAAAGCAGGGCTTTTCAGGAGACGATCTGAAAACTTCGTCGTTTGACGTGAACACCGAATACGAATCAGTGCGCGACAGCGACGGGAATTACAAAAACGTATTTGCCGGGTATTGCGTGCGCTACAATATGTCGCTTTGCTTTGAATGCGACACCGGAAAACTGCGCAAGGCGCTTTCCGCTGCTGCAAAGAGCGGCGCGGACGCTCGGCTGAATATCTCGTTCGAGCTCAACGCCAGAAACGCCGCGGTGGACGCAGCGCTGGCGCTTGCGGCGGACGACGCAAAAAGAAAAGCCGCAGCCCTTGCTGGCGCAATGGGCGTTGAGCTTTCCAAAATTATAAGTATAGAACAAAGCGGCGTTTCTCACAGTTTTGTTTCGCGCACGGAATTCCGTGAAGACGCGGTCGCCGCGCGTATGATGAAAGCGAACAGCGCCGTTGCGGATATATCCCCGCACGACGTCGAGATCGAAGAAAGCGTCACCGCCGTCTGGGAAATTGCCTGACCGTTCACACGCCGGCGAGTATATGCGCGTTGCGCAAGGTTTCATCCGCTATGGAACCGTTGATCTCGTAAGCGATCTCTTCGAGGACGTTCGAACCGACCTTTATAAGCCCCTGCCGCCTGAGCATATCCGCAACGGCGGCAGATATTATTTCCGCTTCGTCCGCAGTCTGCCTGCCGGGCGCGCAGCCGCCGCAGGCGAGATCTTGGATCCGTTCCGCAAGGCGATCCGGCAAGGGAAGTTCGCGCAGTGCGCGGAAGCTCCATTTGTAAAACGGCATATACTTTTCGCAGATCAAAAAGCAGCATTTCATTATGTTTATGACAAATTCGTTCAGCGCAAGCGCCGTTGCACCGGGTTCGCCGTGAGCTAAACACCGCGCATAGTTGTACTGCCCGCTTTGCGCCGCCAAAAGCAGCGCGCCGGCAAGTTTCTTCAGCCGCACGTCGCGAGGGTAGCGCGCCAGTCTTTCGCGGATCGCGGTCACTTCGCCGTGGCAGTCGTAGAATATTTCGCCGTTCACGCATTCGGCAAGGGCGCTTTCCGGCAAAAAAAGCCATTCGGAATCGGTCAGTACGCCGTCCGGCACGCCGACTTTTTGCGCAAAAAATTCCGCAGTACGGAAAACTCCGCGTCTGGCGCCTCCCACCGGAACGGTATTGGGACGCGTCACACCCATAAAAGCCGCGGGCAGCTTTGCATAAGCGCGTTCCAGCGCAAAAGCGGTACGGCGGTCGACCACGTTTTCTCCGGGCAGAAAGATGCAGAAGCCGGGATCAAAATCGTGATCGCGCGATATTTCGTCGTCGTAGCCGAAGCATTCCGAGCCGCTTCCGAAAAGGCCGCACGCCAGCAAAGGCATAAGATCGGGGAAGTCGCGCCGCAGCATGGGCTCTCCGTATTCTTTATAGTAAAGGCGGCTGATCTCAAGCCCTTTCATATATCCTCCGGGAGCGCTCTTCGAGCGTTTTTGCGTATTCGGTCATACCGTAATGTTCAAATACCGGGGCGCACTTGGAACACACGAACGCATAGTTGGCGTTTTGTTCCACGCCTTCTTTATCAAGCAGCGCGCGCGCCTTTTCCAGCTGCGCGCCGGCTTCATCGGCTTTTCCGCACGCTGAATAAAGATCGGCTAAATTCAGCCGCGTTATTGCCTGCTTGGGTTCGCTGCCCGGGGAAGTTCCCATGACCGCCAGCGCTTTTTCATAGTTTTCCGCGGCTTTGACGTATTCACCGGTATCTGAAAGCGCAAGCGCCATATTGTTGTAAAACGACCCCAACGCGTAGGTTTCCGCCAGGTCGCGTTCGCAGACCGGGCTCACCCTTTCAAAAAGCATAACGGCGACGTCGGGGTAACCGAACGCCTTGTATGCCGTGGCGGCGTTGATGAATGCGTACGCGCCGTCGGCTCTGCCGTCTATCCCAAGCTCTTCCGCAAGCGCCATTGCGCGGTCGGCGTTATCAAGGGAAGCCCCTTTACTGCCGGTCTTGCGGTATACGCCTATAAGCTCGTTTCTTATAAAGAATTCCAGCCGCCTGTCGCAAGTTTGTACGCTTTCTTCAAGCCATACGTTCAAAAAACGTTCGGCGCCTTCCATATCGTCGCGCGCGTAGAACGTGTCGAGTTTCTGCGCCAAACGGCGCGGATCGGTCTTTTCGTGTTCATCGCCTTCCATGCACAGCAGGCATCTCGGCTCTTCGTAATCAAGGCGGTCAAGCATTCTGTTCACCCCGTCCGGTTTATTTGCTTTCATTATACCCGCGCTTTTCCGTATAGTCAAGAAAAATCGCGTTTGACATAAGTGTCTTTTTGTGGTAAAATCTCTTCGGGTGAAAGATATGGATATTTACGGGATATTCGAGCGATTCGGAATGGGTAAAGCGTCGTTCGCCGAGCGTTTCAGGAACGCCGAAGACGGTTCGTTTTACGACGTATGGCATTTGATCGCAAACGGCAACGGTTTCGTGCTCAAAAAGGCAAAGGGAAAAGAGAAAGAGATCTACCGCGCGTTTTTTTCGCGCACGGTAAGCGGAGTGCCGAAATTTTACGGTTCCGCCGTTACGGAAGACGGCGAATTTCTTTTGCTGAGCTATATCCCGGGCGAGCCGCTTCTGAACGTCGGCCGCAACGCCGCGGCTGCGGCTATCGACGCCCTTGTCGGAGTGCAGGAAGAGTTCTGGCTCGACACCGCACATTCCGGTTGCGGCACGACCTTTGAAGAAAGTCTGCGTTCGCGCACGGATCGCGGCAAATATCTTGCCGATTCCGCGCTGGAACGCTGCTATCGCCGTTTTTTGGAAATATACCGTTCCCAGCCGCGAACGCTCTGCCACGACGATCTGCTTCCGTTCAACGTCCTTTACGACGGAGAACGTGCCGCGATAGTGGATTGGGAGCATGCGGGCGTGCTTCCGTATATGACGTCCGTCGCACGGCTTTTGGCGCACGCAACAGAAGACGCCGAGCTGTTCAGAATGACAGATCCGGACAAGGAGTATTGCATAGATCGTTATTACGAAAGCTTCGTAAAGCAAAAGGGGATCGAACGAGCGCGTTTTATGCGGGAGCTTGAGTTTTTTATCTTTTACGAATACTGC
This sequence comes from uncultured Ruminococcus sp., assembly GCA_902772845.1. GTDB lineage: Bacteria > Bacillota > Clostridia > Oscillospirales > CAG-382 > UBA1206. The sequence continues at coordinate 1,020 of CACYCI010000111.1, read as the reverse complement.
GAATGGGTGATGCTGGGCAACAAGTATCCTTCTTCGGCCACCGCGCGCAACAGGCGATATAACGAACTTGCTAAAGCGCTTGCGCAAAAGCTTTTGAACGAATAAAACGGCGCCGCGTCATTAGGCGCGGCGCTTTGTATTATATTTCCGTGTTCAGTTGTACATGGCGTTGTTTTTCATATAGTTGTAAATGCGTTCGCCGTGCTGCTGCTCTTCCTGCTGGATATGCGAAAGCATAAGGCGCACCCCGGGATCTGTGAACTTGAACACGCCGGTGCCGTAACCGGATGACACGTGCTTTTCGGTGCCGAGCATGTCTCGGCAGAGATACGCGTCGTTCTGTCTGCTTTGCTCGTCGGCGTAGTGCGCGTTGCCGCAATACGTCATGTCCGCCTGTTTAGGGGCAGGCACTTCTGCAACTTCGCCGCGCGTTATATCTTCAAGCGTCTGCAAATGCTTTCTTTCGCATTCTGCAAGGGAATCGAACAGTGATCTGAGCTGCGTGCTGCACGCGCTTTGCGAATATTTTGTGTATTTGTCTATGCAAAGCTGCTCCTGCTCGCGGAACTCTTTGAGGTATGCGTTTTCTTTTTGGGTAAAATACATTTTGTAGTTCTCCTTTCACTTTCTGTATACGATTATCGCCGCTCTTGCGCGGGCGTATGCACGCAGAACGGAAAAATATTTTTGGCTTAATAAATTGGTAAAAGCACTTGATTTTTTCTTGCCGTTGTGTTATACTCACAAAGTCAGCAAAAGAAATCATAGGCAGCCCGGCGTTTCCGTGCCCGGGATCCGGCAAAAACGGCCGTGAACGCGGCGGTACGCGTCCTTATATTTTCATAAGCGTCACGGCGGCTGAGATGTAAAATTTTTAATAGTTTCTTGCACGTTTTTCTTGCATTCTTGCACGCGATGAAAGACGTTCGGAATATACGGAGAGGTATCGAAGAGGTCATAACGGGGCTGACTCGAAATCAGTTTGCGCGAAAGCGCACATGGGTTCGAATCCCATCCTCT
>CACYCI010000110.1 GCA_902772845.1 uncultured Ruminococcus sp. | reverse complement strand
CTTTTGAATGGATCTTTGTCCGAATTGCCCCGTTTGCTTTGATTGGAACGATCATTGGCGCAGTTCTGACCCGAAAACGAGGATGACATATAACGGACAGAGGAGAATGAAGCCCCGGAAAACCGGAAGTTAATTTAACAAATTCCGGTTTAGCGAAATATAGTGATCCCGAGAAATCGGGGCCATCAAAGGAGGAGCCATGTTTACCGTCAATTATAAAGACCTCAGACTGTCTTTCAATGAATTTCACAACGTTTCGGATAAAGATATGCCGCAATACGGGGAATACTGCCTGCTTGAGCTTAAGAACGGAGACTACACCGCCGGAAGCTGGAGTCCCGATGATTACAATAACAAAAAATCAACGTCCGGAAAGTTCATCCGCGGGACTGCCGATACTGTAGATTCCGAAGAGGTGGAAAGATGGCACTCTCTTGAACGTTATGATCTGACCGAGTGCCTTGAAGACGAAGAGATCGATTGGATAAATCTCGGGCACGAAGAAGAAGGCGGCCGAAGCGTTCAGTTTGAAGGATTTAAGTCCTTTGCCGACAAAAAGAAACCGAAGGAGGAACAGTTCTGCCTTTTGATAATGAAGGACGGAAGTCTGGCGGCAGGCAGATGGAACAAGTGGAGACACGAAGCAGGAGGCGCCTTTATTTACGCGCCTGCGCTCGGCAGCCACAGCTCGGATGAGGTGTGGGCGTGGACTCCGCTCAGCACCGATCAGTTCTTTGCGATGGAGCTTGAACGTGAGAACGAGAAAAAGCAGGAAAAGAAGCTGAACAAAAACCCTTCGGCGGATCCGGAGCTGTTCAGATACGGCATGGACATCAACGCGTATTACGAAAAAGCGCTTGAAAAACTGCGCGAAGAGTTTTACTGGGCGACCGTTACGATGATGAAGAAACAGACGCCCGTCTGGCAGATCGCGCCTCTTCACGGCAAATACGTTTTCTGTCAGATCGAAAAAAGCTATTATGACGATTCGGATATCGTAATCCCCTGGGAGCAGGGCGCGACAGCCGACGAGTTCGTCGATTTCCTTTGCGGATACGCGCGCGACGCCGTCAAAAAATCAAATCCGGAAGAAAAATTCAAATTCGGCACGGATATAAACGTGTATCTCGAAAAGGCTTTCAGCAACGTCAAAAAGGATTATCGCTGGCTTGACAAAAAGATGCTCAAAAACGGCTGGCGGTATGATATACGCAAGGTCGACGGAGACCTTGAATTCGTAAGGAAATACCGGAATGAAAGAGAGTATTCCGTGTACGACGTTGAAAGCGCAGAACGCTTTATAGAATGTGTGGAGCACGATTATCGGAGCGCGGCGCTTCAGGCAAATGAAACAGTGGCAAGCTATGAGCCTTCGTTCGGGCACATAAGTCTGCACGGCTGGAATCTTGAAAGATACGTTTTCTATAAGCTGAAGTCCGGCGACTACAAGGTGAGTGTGACCGCGGGGGACCGTACGACCGGCGGCAGCAGGGATTTTTTCATCACGCCGTATTGCTTTGAAGCAAAGACTTATGAGGAATTCCTTGACCGATATCTTGAGATCGTTCCGGCGGGCTCGTTCGGTCTGGGGAAAAAAGAGCTTCTCCCGGACGAGAAACTAAAAAAATTTCTCGGATATTAAAAAGCTCCGCTAAAGGCCACTATATGTATGTCATGGAGAAACGGTTTGATTAAGTGATCGTTACCTTGAAGCGGTACGGAGAATTCTGACTGCTTGCGCTGACTAACGGCTGGAGACCGTACGGCAGGCGGCGGCCGGGGAAAAATGGAATTGCGATAAAAGCGAGGTCGGGCAATGTTTTCATATAAATATGCGGAGAAAAAACTTAAATATGGAAACACTCGAACGTTCTTTATCGCGGGCGGAAACGGCAGTCTGCTTGTGGACACCGACTATGCGGGAACGCTGCCGGCGTTTTATAAAGCTTTGAAGCAAAACGACTTAAGGGTGTGCGACATAGATTATGTAATGGCTACCCATTATCACCCGGATCACATGGGGCTGATAAGCGAACTGACGCGCCATGGGGTAAAATTGCTCCTCGTAGACGTCCAGATGGGCTTCGTGCATTTTTCGGACGCTATCTTTGCCAGGGAAAAGATACTGAATTCGCCCGTTGACGAAACGCGGGCCACCGTGATCTCCTGCGCGGAAAGCAGAGTCTTTCTGCAAAGACTTGGCATATCAGGCCGGATCGTCCATACCCCGAGCCACAGCGAGGATAGCGTTTCGCTGGTCTTGGATGACGGCGCCTGCTTTGTCGGCGATCTTGAACCGCTTGAATATATAGAAACGTATACCGAAAACTCCAAGCTGCAAAAAGACTGGGAAAAACTGCTTTCTATGGATCCCAAAAGGATCTTTTATGCCCACAGACCCGAAAAAACCATGCCATAGACGCAAACGTACAGAGCCCTGCGGACCGGATCCGCAGGGCTTTTTCTGCCCCGCGCCGCTCCGGGCATTACGGAAAACGGAAGTGTCGAAAAAAATATGGCACGATCTATCAAAAAAGGGTTGATTTTTTAAAACAAGTATGTTATCCTAATGTAGCTTGTTATATAATGCCGCTTTATAATGCAGAAAAGACGGCTTTCTCACGGCCGCATCAGAATAATGCGCCGCGGCGCACCCGAAAAGCGGGCTGTAAAAAGCATATATTATAATATAACGTAATTTTGTTTATCGCCGGCGCATGACCGGCTGCCGAACGCTGCGGCTTGGAATTTTTACGCCGAGCTTTGCATCCCGGCAGGTTTGTACTGATGTGTAATGCTTTTGCATTTTACATATTCCGTTTAATTACGGTTCCGATGACAAAATAAAAGAAAGGAGAAAAAAATGAAAACCAAAAAGACATTGTCGCTCCTGCTTTCTGTCATGATGATCTTATCTGTCCTTGCCGGCGCTTTTCCGGCAATAGCGGCGGGAACTGACACCGGAAAGCAGTCGGCGACAGCATCACGCGAAAGTCAGGTACGCGCATTGATGGAGCAGATGTCGCTGGAAGAAAAGGTCTACCAGCTGTTTATAGTAACGCCTCAGCAGCTCGCAGGTGCATCGGGTAATTATTATACTGTAGAGAATAATCTGAGAAACGGCATAACTCAGCATCCCGTTGGCGGGATAATCCTTTTTTCCCAAAACATCAAGGACTCCGCTCAGCTGGTTCAGTTAAACCTGGATCTGCAGGAGGCTTCCAAAATACCTCTTACTATCACCGTCGATGAAGAAGGCGGCAGAGTGAGCAGATTGAAGCCGTTGCTTGACGAAGATCAGATACTCAACGCGATGTATACGTACAGGAACAATGGCGGCCAACGCGCAAGAGACAACGCCGTCGTCATTGCTTCGTACTTAAAAGATGCCGGCTTTAACGCGGATTTTGCTCCCGTGGCTGACGTCTGGTCCAATACGGCAAACACCGTAATCGGCGACCGTGCCTACAGCGACGATTTCGAAAAAGCCGCAACTTTGGTGAGCTCGGCAGTCGCGGGCTTTAAGCAGGAAGGCATTGCCTGCACGCTTAAGCATTTCCCGGGCCACGGCGATACTACTGCAGACTCCCACGCCGGAGTAGTTCACGTCACAAAAACCGTTGAACAGATAAAGGCGCAGGAATTCTTGCCGTTCAAAGCCGGTATAGATGCGGGCGCGGATATGGTCATGATCGGCCACCTCAACGTCGATGCGCTCGATCCCGACATGCCGGCGCTGTTCTCTAAGACTATCGTTACCGATTGGCTCAGAGACGAGCTTGGCTTTGAAGGCGTTATCGTTACGGACGCTCTTAGCATGGGAGCGCTTTCATCCTATTCCGACGCGGATAGAGCGATAAACGCTATAGCCGCCGGCGTGGACGCGCTTCTTATGCCCGGCAACCTCGAGGCAAGCGCAAACGCGCTCATCGACGCGGTCCGTGCCAACAGCGCTTCCGCTGCGAACGGCGCGGCTCTCAGAGCGGCTTCGAACAGCTCCGCTATCACCGAGGAAAGAATAGACGAAAGCGTCTACCGTATCCTTATGATGAAAGCAAACCAGGGCTTGCTCGGCGATCCCGATCCTGAAGAACCTTCTTCCGAAGAACCTTCTTCCGAAGAGCCCTCGTCCGAAGACCCTACGCCCGACGATCCCAATAAGTACAGCGTGCAGTATTATGCCAATATCCAACGGCTCGATACTACCGGCAACGCCAGTTATTCGCTCAACGTCATCGATACCACCGGCGGCCATATACCGACCAACGAGGAAGCGTAT
>CACYCI010000109.1 GCA_902772845.1 uncultured Ruminococcus sp. | reverse complement strand
CCGCGTTCCTTTGTTTTGAGCATCCTGAAGGGGGGGTTCTCGCCGGAGTGGGGCATAGCTCCAAACTTGTCGGTTACAACAGCGACGTTTCGGGCTACGACCGTGTTGCGATCGGCTCGCCGGTATGGAACGGTAAGCTTTCCTGTCCTATCAACACCGTGCTCGAGCAGACCGACTTAGAAGGTAAAGATGCGGTGTTCATCTTGTACAGCGGCGGCGGCAACGCGCCCAAAGCGGTAAATAAACTTAACGAACGGTACGGCTGCCCCGTTATAGAACTGCGCGAGCCGTCCAAGAATGCAGCAGAGCTCGAAAAACTCGCCGGGCTTTGATCTGCGCGGAAAGGAGTATGATAACAGTATGAACAAAAGAGTGATCTTCAATATTTTGCTTGTTTTGGGTGTCATCGTGTTTTATCTGTCTTTTATGCTCACTTCTGTAAGGACAACCAATAAAAATATAATAGGCGGCGCCGATTATTCTTCTTTCTGCTTTGTGTTTTTCAAAGAAAAGCACGGCTTTTATTTCACGCTCGCCTGTTTGGGTATAGTCATGATCGTTATCTCCGCCGTGTTCAAGTATATAAACGCACGGCGAAAATGAGCTGATGCAACTTATGGAATGGAAGATAAAAAGTTTTGACGAACTCGATCCGCACGAGTTATACGAGATCCTTCGTTCGCGTGCGGAAGTCTTTGTTGCCGAACAGCATATATGCTGCGCCGATCCCGACGGAGAAGATTACCGCAGTCTGCACGTTTTCGCTACGGAAAACGGCCGCGTGACGGCGTACCTGCGAGCCTATGCCGAAACCGCTGAAAAACTCAAGGTCGGCAGAGTGCTCACGCTCGAACGCGGAATAGGGTTGGGCAAACGGCTCATGGAGTTCGCGCTCGGCGCGCTCCCGGGGCTTACCGGCAGACGCATAATACATATAGACGCGCAGCTCCACGCCGTCGGTTTTTACGAAAAATTCGGCTTTGTAAAGGCGTCGGCCGTGTATCTGGAAGAGGGCGTGCCTCACGTTGATATGCTGCTCGAGTTTCCTGCCGCAGTCGGCAGAGTATAAAAGGAAGGTTTATGAAAATACGTTTGTTTGCCGCGGCCGCCGTGCTCGCTGCTTTTGTGCTTTTCGCTGTTGGCTGCGCGAAAACCGACGCGGCTCCCGGTGCCGAAAGCATTGAGCTTTCCGTGCAAAGCCGCCCCGAAAGCGAGACTGAAATGAAAGAGTATTACCGGATCACTCAAGAAAAAGCCAAAGAAATGATGCTTGCCGACGACGGGCATATAATCGTCGACGTGCGCAGGCGGGACGAATACGCGGGCGGCCATATCCCCGGAGCCGTTTGCATCCCGAACGAAGAGATAGGCACCGAAATGATCGCGCAGCTGCCGGACCTTGAACAGGTGATACTTGTATATTGCCGCAGCGGCCGCCGCAGCAAAGAGGCGGCGCAGAAACTTGCCGATATCGGCTATACCAACGTGTATGAATTCGGCGGAATAATCGACTGGACAGGTGAAATAGTTATGAACGAAAAAATCGCATCGCCCAAAGCGGTGCTTGTCATACGCACGCCGGAACGCGTGTTCTACGCCACGCTCGAAAACAATTCTTCCGCGCAGGAATTCGTGCGGCTGCTGTCTTCGGAAGCCATCCGGCTGGAGATGAGCGACTACGGCGGGTTCGAGAAGGTCGCCGACCTTCCGTGGCAGCTCCCTAAAAACGATACGCGTATCACCACCGTCCCGGGCGACGTCATTTTGTACCTGGGCGACAAGATCACTATCTATTACGGCGAAAATACCTGGAACTTCACAAAGCTCGCCCATATAAACAACACAGACTCCGGGGAACTGCTCGAAGCTTTGGGTACGGGCGACGTGACCGTTGAGTTTTCGCTTGAATGGGAAGAGTGATAGTTAATTTCGGAGGAGTAATGTTATGATAAAAAAGAAAACCGCAATCATAACGGTCTTCCTCGCGGCGGCAATGCTGTTGTCCGTCGCGCTTTCTTCGTGTAAAGCCATATCCAACGCAATAAATTCGTTCGTCGAAGAGCTGAGCATACCCGGCTTGGGGCATGAAAGCTCTGAAGCGGCGCAGCCCGAAGAGTCTGCAGCCGCGCCCGTCTCCGATCCGGAAGAAGAAAGCTCATTATACGAAGACACGGAAAGCTATGACCCGTGGGATGATCCCGAAGAAGAATCGGAAGAAGAATCTGAAGAAGAATCCGAAGAAGAGTCGGAAACGTATTCCGAACCCGAGCCGGCGTTCCCGCTCAGTGAAGAGCCGGTCATTCCCGAGTACACTATGCCGTCGGAGGTATTCACCGAAGATATAGAAAGGGAAGCCGCCCATATAATCGACGGATCTATAGCCCGGGCGATCGCAGTCGTGTCGGTATACGACGATGACAGGCATTCCGAAATATCGTTCCCGTACGATCCCGACGCAAACGGTTTTATAAAAGGACTGACCGCAAAGCAGAAGAAATTGTATGAAACGCTCGTCAGCTACGGCGAAGCTTTCAAAAACTTTGAATACGGCGAAAGCGAGCACGGAGGCGAGGTGCTTTCGGACGCTCTCACCGTTGCCAAACCGCTTATGCTGCTCAGGTCAGATATCGATTCGTATTTTTCGTTTACGCCTAACGGAACGCTGACCGCGATCAAGGACCGTTACTTCGATCCGTACCGCGATGAGAATCATTCGGTGAAAAACGGCGATGTTACCATGACCGACGTGCGTCACGGCGCCCGTCTGCTCAAAGCCATTATCGGCCGCGTGGTGCGCAAGATGCCGGAAGGCCTTACGACATACGGAAAATATCTGTATCTTGCAACGGTAGTCAGCGCGCGCAACACTTATGATTCCTCGCCCGAAAACTGCTTCACTCCGTTCGGCGCGCTTGTCGGCGGCGCTTCGGTGTGCGAAGGTTATTCGCGCGCGTTCCTGCTTTTGTGCCGCGAAGCGGATCTGTGGTGCGCCTACCGTTTCGGCTCGCCGAAAAACAGCGGACACATATGGAACATGATAAAGCTCGATACCGGGATCTACAACGTGGACGTCACCTGGTGCGACACATACGAGCCGGGTACCAAAAAATGGTTCAAGTATTTTATTAAGACCGATTCCGACTTTGTAAGTGACGGTCATAACGCCAAAGAAGGCGTAAAAGGTACCGGCAGTTTCGAACCCGACCCGTTCCAGGCGAGCAAATGAACGGATGGTGCGATATGGATCTTTTGGAGGCGGCGCGCCAAAGACATTCGGTGCGCGATTATAAAGATATTCCGCTCGGCGACTCTGTTGTCGCCGAGCTGAACGCTTATATAGAAGAACTCAATGCGCAAAGCGGTTTGAAAATGCAGCTGGCGGTGAACGAACCAAAAGCATTCGGTTCTGTAAAAGCGCATATAATGCCGCACTACGGCAGGTTCCGCAATGCGGTCAATTACGTTGCGCTGATAGGCGAAAAGAACGACGCTGTCGTTGAAAAATGCGGCTATTACGGCGAACATATTGTGCTCAGAGCTCAGCAGATGGGGCTCAACACTTGCTGGATAGGCGGCTCGTACAAAAAAGTGCCTTCTGAATTCAGTCTCGGCAAAAATGATCGCATAATAGCGGTCATACTCATCGGTTACGGCGCAACGCCCGGCAGGGCGCACAGATCAAAATCAGTCGCCGACGTATTAAGGGCGTCTTGCGAGGTCACGGAATGGGTGATGCGCGGCGCTGAATGCGCGTTGCTCGCCCCAACCGCGATCAATCAGCAGCGCTTTATTATCGAATACGACGGCGAAAACGTCGCCATTCGCGCCCGCCGCGGACTATTCAGCACGTTGGATCTCGGTATAGTAAAATACCATTTCGAGATCGGCTCCGGCAGAAAGCTCTGAAAAAGCTTTACGAACTGATTTTTTTAAGGACCTGCTTTAAATGCGCATTAAACTTTCGGATCATTTTACATATAAAAAGCTTCTTCTCTATGCGCTGCCCTCGGTGGGAACAATGCTTTTTACGTCGGTATACTGTATAGTTGACGGTTTTTTCGTTTCCAATTTCGTGGGTAAATCTCCGTTCGCCGCGGTAAACTTCATTTTTCCGTTCCTTATGATAATGGGCGCGGTCGGCACTATGCTCGGCACGGGTGGAAGCGCGCTCGTGGCAAAAACTCTGGGGGAAGGCAGGGCGGAAGACGCCAACCGGCTTTTTTCGCTGATAGTATATACGCTGCTCACGCTCGGCGCGGTGTTTTCCGTTTTGGGGATTTTGGCTTTAAGGCCGGTCGCCTCGCTTTTGGGCGCGGAAGGCGAAATGCTTGAAAACTGCCTGATATACGGCAGGATCTTCCTGCTGGGGATGCCGGCTTTTATGCTTCAGTATTGTTTTCAAAGCTTTTTCGTCACTGCCGAAAAGCCCAGACTCGGCCTGTATTTCACAGTCGGAGCCGGATGCGCCAATATGGCGCTGGACGCTTTGTTTGTCGCGGTGCTGAGATTGGGACTTGCGGGTGCCGCGCTCGCCACGGTGATATGTCAGTGCATAGGCGGCCTGCTGCCGCTTATATATTTTGGCTGTAAGAACGAAAGCTTGCTCAGACTCGGCAAAACGCGGTCGGATATCCGCGCGCTCCTCAAGGCGAGCGGAAACGGATCTTCCGAATTTATTTCAAACATTTCCATGTCGGTTGTCGGAATGCTTTATAACGTCCAGCTGCTCAAATATGCCGGCGAAAACGGCGTGGCTGCATACGGCGTTCTGATGTACGTCATGACGGTATTCATAGCGGTCTTTATCGGCTACGCCATAGGCACTGCGCCCATAGTCGGCTTTCATTACGGCGCCGGGAATACCGATGAAATGAAAAACCTTTTCAAAAAGAGCCTGGTTATCATCGGCTGCTGCGCCGTATGTATGTTCGCCGCAGGCGAGCTGCTCGCCGATCCGCTTTCGCGGCTTTTTGTCGGTTACGACGGAGCATTGTGCGAGCTTACAAAACGCGGATTTTTCATATATTCGTTCTCGTTCATCCTTATAGGGTTCCCCATATACGGTTCGGCGTTTTTTACGGCTTTGAACAACGGTGCGGTGTCTGCGCTCATTTCTTTTTTGCGTACTCTCGTTTTCGAGACCGCGTCCATTTTGCTTCTCCCGCTTCTGTTAGGTACGGACGGCATATGGCTTTCCATCGTCGTTGCCGAGACCGTTGCCACGCTGCTGACCGTCTTCTTCTGGTGCGTCAAAGCCAAAAAATACAATTACGCATAAAAAGCAAAATTGCAATACTTATAAGCTTTATAAAAACAGTAAAATACCGGCCGATATAAGAGATCATCTTATTCCGACCGGTATTATTTTTTGGTGTAAGTATAGGCGATCAGAACCCGTGCCCGCCGCCGTGGCCGCCGCCTCCGCCGCCTCCGCCGCCACCGCCGCCACCGCCGAATCCGCCGCCGTGGCTTCTGCCGCCGGACGAACCGGAGCTGTGCGTAATGTTATAAGAACGGATCAGCCGTGCGTTCGCGTTTTCTACGTAGACTTCTTTTTTGGAATTCTTGTCGAGCTGATAGACTTCTGCGGGCGTTTTTATGCGCGTCTTTTGATTTGCGTATACAAACACGCCGAACAGAGCGGCGCATACCGCTATAAGAAGGTTGCTCATGTGTTTCATCGGCTGCGGTATGGCGATGCCGGACATCACTTCGAAAATCTGCTCGAACGCGGTCTTTGCGCAGGTGAAAAAGTCGCCGCTTCTCGCATGGGTATATACGTTATCGGTTATGGTATCGCATTTGCTCACGCTTAGTGCCGTGTTGCCGTTGTCAGTATAAAGGTAAAGATAGCTGTTTTCCGTATCTATTACGAACAGTATGCCTTTTCCTTCTGGGAAAATATACCCGAACAGCTCGCGCGTATACTGCTGAGTGCCTTTGCCGTCCGTGTCATCGGTGGTGACCAGCGCCACGGGGTAAATCGACGTGACCCGGTTCAACGTATCAGTTAGCGACGCGCGTTCATTCGCGGTGAAAAGGTCTGCATCGTCATAATAATATGCGTCTTCGGCGTTTTCAGGCGGCAGCTCGGCTAGCGCCTTGCCCGAACTTGCTCCGCGGATGATATCTGAAACGAACGGCACGAGTATCACGGCGATAGCGATAATGAGAGCAACGTTCAGCGTGATATGCTTTTTGAATTCAGCCATTGCCGTCGCCTCCTCTCTTCATGGTGAAGACGGGGATATCGCGCGAGGAAAGCAGATTCTGCTGTTTTATTATATCGAACGCCGACCATACCGCAAGCGCGATGCTTATTCCTGCGGCGGAATAATACACGGGGTCAAGGACCGTGCCGGATATCATTACTGCAGCAAAAACGGCCAACCCTATAAGAGACTTATACCATCCTTTTATGCGCACCGAAAAAGGTATGTCGAACGACCAGGCGGAAGTTCCGACCTTGCTTTTGGAAGCGCCGCTGCCTTTATTTTGCAAGCGCGCCGCGTCGAAAAACACTTCCGGCCCGGTCAGCCCTATATCGTCCATGTGGTTGCTCCTTACGTAGACGTCGCCGTGCAGCTTGCGCAGCTTCCAGCCGAAAAGGAAGAGTATGATCTCGGAAATAAAAAGGAACGTTCCGGGCGTTATGGTGAACATGATATTCAAAAGCACCGATAATATCGCCGCGGCTATGACTGATACTTTTATGTATTTCCATTTGTCTATCGGGATCTCCGCTGCCACGTCGGCGTTTTGACCGTTTATGGCGGAATAGCAGACCCTGCCGTTGCGGCGGTGAGTGTGCAGCCATATCGGAAACAGAGTCTTTTTGGAAGAAACTTTCACGTTGGGGTCTATTTTTTCGGTTTTAAGGTTGATCCCGTCGTACGTTTTCAGCCCGCCGCTGCGCAGATCGTTCGACACGAGCTGCGAAACGATCCGGGAATAGTTTTCTTCGGCGATATCGCCGCCGTCGGCGTAGAATCCGGCAAGGTAGGACGTATTGAATTTGACCGATCTTTCGGTCGCGAACGTGTCTACCGATTCGCTCATCGGATCCGGGAATGCTCTTGCGGCGTCGAAACGCGTCCCGTCGTATTGGGCGTTCAAGTCAAAATCCACGTTGAAAACTTCAACGTGAGTGGCGTTGACTATATTGGTGCGCCGTTCGCCGTTGACGTTGAATTTTCCGTCCGCTTTTACGGAATATACATAGTAGGGCATATATATCCCCACGGTGGTGCGCCCTTCCGGATCGTAAAGCCAGTCCGGCGCAAAATACGATTTTCTGATCTTTTCGTTGTATACCTCGTTTGCGGAACGCACGGTGACCGAAAAGGGAATGATCTCGTTCGGCTTGGAATCTTCGATCACACGCTTGTCAAACACCACCGGCGCGCCGCAGTAGCTGCAAAAGGTCGAAATGGTATCGTCATAACTCAGAACTGACCCGCCGCACTGCGGGCAGGTGAGCTCGGTGGTGGCGTAAAGCCCGTTTTCATCCAGAAACGCCTGGTACGCTGCGCGATCTATAGTCTCGCCGCAGTACCCGCATTTCATCGACCCCTGCGTGATGTCGTAACGGACGTCGCCGCCGCAGTTGGGACATTTGAAAGCTTTCATGGCAGTTGCTCCTTTTATTATGACTGTTCAGCGGAGCAGTCCCCGCAATTCAAAAAAGATTTGATTTCATCTATCCGCTTCAGCGCTTCGCTCCTGCCGGTGTCGTAAACGCGCTGCAGCTCTTCGGGGCGCTTTTCCGTACGGCGTATCCCCAGCGGAGCCGGAGGGCGTATCACCAGCGCGTCACCGGCAAGCTCTGCGCGGCGGATCCGTTCCAGCTCCGAATTGTAACGTTCGTGCCTTACGGCGAACGCGTCAGCCATGGCGGGATATTTGCGCAGAAAAGCCCTTGCGAACAGCCGCGCCGAGCTTTTCTTTTTGATGTAACCGAACGGCTGAGTAAGTATGATCACGAATTTTTTGTACCCGATACCGGTGAAAAAGTCGAACGGCGTGGCGTCGCAGACGCCTCCGTCGAGCAGGGTGAGCCCTTTTGTCTTGACCGGATGCGAAACGAACGGCATCGACGCCGAAGCGCGTATCCAGGCGAAATCTTCTTCGCCGCCGTCGGTGCATTTGTGGTATACCGGCCGCCCCGTCAACGCATCTGTCGCACCCACGTAAAACTCTGTCTTGTTTGCGGCAAACGACTCGCGGTCAAACGGATCGAGCACGTCCGGGAGCTCGCGGTAACAGAAATCCGCGCCGTACAGATCGCCGGTCTTTATAAGCGAGCGTATACTGCAATAACGCTTGTCGCGGCAGTATTTCTTGTTGTAGCGCAGCGCTCTGCCGTGCTGACGTGAAATAAAGTTGCAGCCGAACGCCGCGCCTGCGGATATGCCGCCTGCGGCGTCGAACTCTATTTGATTTTCCAAAAAGACATCGAGCACGCCGCAGGTGAACATCCCGCGCATGGCTCCGCCTTCCATAACAAGCGCTGTCTTCAAAGCGTAAGCTCCTTAAGGCGTTCTTTAAGCAATATGTACCGTTGGTATTTTTCGGCTTTTTCAAAGTGGACGGAACGCGATTGCGGATGTTCGAGCGTGTATTCCAACGGCGAATCGAACTGCTCGCTGGTAAGGTCGTATATATTGCCGCCGATCACGTTGAAACAATGTACCCCGCCATCTTCGAGCGGTATCCCGAAAACTTCGCCGCCAAGAAGATCCTGCACGGCGAACGCGGTGACGGAGCATTGACCGATCGACGGCTGCTCCGGGGTCCAACGTCCGCGCAGGCGCGGAGCGCAGGTACCGGCGCACCACGCGCGTTTCAGCAGCATATAAAGCGACCGTATCCGGTCGGTAGCGTTTTCAGCGTTATAAAAGCCGAAGAAAGTGTCAGACATCTATTTTTTAGCCTTCGCCCATGACGTGTATCACACGCGCGGAAGCGTCTTCGAGGTGGAACATCATGAGCTTGTTCCCGGTCTGCTCGTTGTATACCGCTTTTAGATTCGGCATCAGCTCGAGCGCGGCTTCGGAATAGCGCGGGTCGGTTTCGAACACCGCTTTGCCGGTAAGGCGCAGCCAGTCGCCGTTGGGCTTGAGCGCGACTATTTCGGTCTTGGGATCAGCTTTGAGCTGCTTGTAAACGTCTTTGAAATTGCCCACGCCGAAAAGCTGCTTGCCTTCTATAACGAGCTGCAGCCCTAACGGACGGCATTTCGGCTGATCGCCGTCGCAGGTGGCGAGAAAGAACGTTCCGGCTTCATTAAGAAATTCATTGACATTTTTCATACGGGTGATCTCCTTTGCTTTTTGTATTTACACAGTATATTTTGCAGCTTTCGGCTCCGTTTGTCAAGCGTTTTTTGATATTTTTCGCAAACTTATCGTATCGCTTGCGCCGCACGGCGGCTTTGGACGGTATCTTGATTTTTTATTGAGATGAAGGATGGCAAAAAGTTCTTGACAAATCGGAATAGATAAGTATAATATGAAATGTGGTTTGTTAAGAAAAAATTAAGATTTTGAACGGAAGAATGATATGGATCTTTTCAAAAAATTCGAAAGCGACACACGCGCCGCTACGCTCAAAGAACTTGGCATATATCCTTATTTCCACGCTTTGCAGACTAAACAGGACACCGAAGTCATAATGGAAGGCAAGCGCCGCATCATGCTCGGGTCTAACAACTATCTCGGCCTCACCGTTGACCCCGAAGTCATAGAGGCGGGTGTAAAAGCGCTGGAGCAATACGGTACCGGCTGCTCGGGCTCGCGTTTCCTCAACGGGACCCTCCAGCTTCACCTTGATCTTGAATCGGAGCTTGCAAAATTCCTGCGCAAAGAAGCAGTCATGACTTTTTCCACCGGATTCCAGTCAAATCTCGGCATAATCAGCGCGCTTGTCGGAAGGGCCGATTACGTTATCTGCGACAAAGAGAACCACGCCAGCATATACGACGCCTGCAAGCTCAGCTACGGCAAAATGCTCCGCTACGAACATAACGATATGGCAGATCTCGAAGCCACTCTGCAAAGAGTTCCCGAATCCGCGGGCATACTCATAGTCACCGACGGCGTGTTCAGCATGGGCGGCGATATAGCCAACCTACCGGAGATATGCCGTCTGGCAAAGCAGTACGGCGCCAGGGTAATGGTCGACGACGCTCACGGGCTCGGCGTGCTGGGCGAAGGCGGCAGAGGTACCGCAAGCTATTACGGGCTCGAAGATCAGGTAGATATATACATGGGTACTTTCAGCAAATCGCTGGCGAGTCTGGGCGGCTATATGGCGGCAAGCGCGGAATGCGTGGAATACGTCCGTCACAATTCGCGTCCGTTCATTTTTTCCGCTTCCATGACCCCGGCTTCGTGCGCTTCTGCGCTGGCGGCGCTCAAAGTGCTCGAAAAGCATCCGGAACTTCCCAAAAAGCTCGAACATATTTCGAATTATATGCGTTGTGCGCTCAAAGCCAAAGGAGTCAAGATCCGCGAAGGCAAATCGACGCCGATCATCCCCATTTATACATACGAAACGCTCCGCACGTTCAAGGTCAACGCAAAGCTGTACGACCGCGGCGTTTACGCAAACAGCACGATCCCGCCCGCAGTCGCCCCGCACGAATGCCTTATCCGCACAAGTCTTATGGCGACTCATACCGAACCGCTCATAGACGAAGCCGTAGGCATAATAGCCGAAGTTCTTGAAGAAGAACAGTAATACGCCTGTATTTATCCCCCGCGCAGTCGAATGCGCGGGGGTTTGCTTGTAAAATGTTAAAAAATACGATTTTTATTGACTATCGCGTATTTATTGTATATAATGCCTTTAAGATCCTTATCAAAAATAACCGACCGAAAGGGGAGTTACAATGTCAGTAGGGAAAATCATCGTACTCGCGTTCGTTATCATCTCTGCTATAGTCTTCGCCATAAGGATGATCTACGGATACAGAAAAGGCATGGGCAAAGCGATCGTGAGCTTTGTCTGCGTGCTTTTGGCGGCGTTGTTCACTTTTCTGTTTGCGTCACCGCTTTCAAATCTTGTCGCCGGGACCGATATTTCGGGCTTCGGATTAGAGATCAACGGTAAAAAAGTCTCCACGGCGGAAGAAGCCGCCGTTTACGCGGTGGAAGGCATAGGCGGTGAAACCGATTCGCTCGGCAAGGAACTCATGAAAAACGAAGTGATCGCCACCGGCGTAAAGAAAGCGCCTGCATTGATCGCTTCCATAGTTGTCGGGCCGTTGTTCTTCCTCATGGTGTATCTTGTCTTACGGCTTATAATGGTTTTCGCATGCGATCCTTTACTGCGGCTCATCACGCGCAAGCCGGAACAGCGCCCCAACCTCACTTCCAAGCTTGTTGGCATGGGCGTGGGACTCGTCAGTTCTGTGGTATTCTGCGGCGTTCTGTTCATGACCTCGCTGGGCACCGTATCCATAGCCGCCGAGGCGGATGCTGATATCCCCGTCCTGAAAGACGTGGTAGACGATTTCGGCGGAAGCGCGTTTGCAAAAGTCTATTCTGCGCTCGGGTTCGACAGCCTTGGCAAAGCGTATATGAACGCTGCTTCCAGCTATACTTCCGAGGGCGAAAACGCAAAGACCGTGCATCTTGCAGACGAACTTTCCAACGCTGCTAAGATCTATTCAAAACTCAAAAACAGCGGCGCTATCTCCTCCGACGGATCGTCTTCTGCCGCTTCCGCTATAATCGCCGATCCCGAGCTTGTTTATTCCGTGACAGACGTGTTCAAAGAATCCGATCTGCTTAAAGAAGCGTTGCCGGTGACCGCTAAGTATATGATATCGGGCGCGGACAAAGGCCCGGCTGAAAGCAGTCTTGCAGCAAAGCTCGATAACGTCACTAACGAACAGATCGACGAACTGCTCGAAGTGTATTCCATAATGGACGAAACAGGTATCACCGACGCGATCGCAGAAAAAGACACGCAAAAGCTGCGCGAAATAATCAGCGACGGCGATACGGCCGAACGGATTTCAAAAGCGGTCGAAGACTCCGAACTTGCGCGCGCAGTTGTTTCTGACACGGTAAGCAGCGCGCTGCGCGAATATGTTATAGAGGGCATCGCGGCGTCTTCGTGGGACGAGTTCGACCTGGATAAGCTCGTCGACTCTATAAGCAAGGCGGATGTCGACAAGCTGTACGATTACCCCGACCAGGGCGCCATAGTCGCGCTCGTAGGGAATGAAAAGCTCACCGATTACGTAAAGAACTATGACCGCGATGCGGCGGGGCTTGACAGATCCGAACTCAAATCAGTTATCGTTTCTGTAATGGAACAGTATAATATCGACGGCGAAGCGCTTTTAGAAGAGGCACAGAAAATCCGCGATTCCCAATAAACGTATTTTATGAGCAACGCCGTGCTTATTTTAAGCACGGCGTTTTTGCTTTTTTGTTATCCACGTTCCTTTTTTTGACCTTATCTGCGACATTATTTATGAAAGCGATTTGATAATTCGGAGGCAATAATGGCTAAAAGGTATGGCGCCGTCGTTCCGGAAGACGGCGAAATAATCGAAAAGATGCGTTGCGGAGACGAATCCGCCATAGCGGCGTGCGCGCAAAAATACGGCGCTTACTGCCGCCGGCTCGCGTTAAATGTGCTGCACAACGAACAGGATTCGGAAGAATGCGTCAATGATGCCCTGCTTTCGCTTTGGCGTTCTTTCCCGCAGGAGGGGGAAGTTTGTCTTCCCGCCTTGATCGCAACGGTGACGCGCCGTACGGCTATCGACAGATACCGTAAAAATACGCGCAAGTCGTCGCCCGGATCTCAAACGCTGCCGATCGACGAGCTTTTTGAAGAACTTCACGTCCCCGGCGCCGAGCAGGAATATATGGAAGCCGAGACGGGCAGGGCGATAAGCGGATTTCTGCGCGGCACGGATCGCAAAAAACGCCTGATATTCCTTATGCGCTATTTTGAAAGCCGCACTCCCGCCGAGATAGCCGAACTCATGGGCGTTACTGCGTCCGCCGTTAACAAATCGCTTGCAAAGACCAGAAAACAACTGAAAGAATATCTTGAAAGGAACGGGATATACGTATGAAAAAAGATAATTTTGATAAAGCGTTCGATTCGCTCGACGCGGATCTCATAAAAGACCTGCCGGGGGAAACCGCGGATCTCATTTCTCACCGCGCCGCGCGGCCCGGCTATAAACGCGCGTTCGCCATAGCAGCGTCGTTCGTCCTGGTGGCGGCGTTCGCCGCAGCCGGAGCGGCGCTGCTACGTTCGCCGTCTGCAACGACGCCGGATACGGTCAGCAAGATCGGCGAGGGATCGATTCCGGACGATCAAAGTGCGTCCGAAGAAAGCTATGACGAAAGCGAGGAGCTTTCGTCGGATCCGGAAGGATCTTTGCCCGAAGAATACGGAGAGCCGACCCATTATGAATACACGGATATAGACAATGTCATATATCAAACAGGAAATTCCGCCGACCGCACGCAAAACAACGTGCTCGCTTTGAACGGCGAAAGCAGCAGCGTCTGGAACGGCGTTTACGTTACCGATACTCTCAGATACGTTTTGGAAACCAATGTGGTCAAGTATTCCGTGTCGGTCAATATCGTGCCCCGCCTGAGTCCCGCGCAGATCGCTCAGACAAGCGAACGCATTCCTTTCGGTTCGTTTGCGTGGAACGGACGTACGGTCAGGTTCCTTATGAAAGAGCGTAACAAAGCCAATATTATATTGTTGGCACTGGAAAGCTGTGCAGAGTTTATCAGGTTCGGCTATACGCCCGAAGAGGTATATTACAAATTCGAAGGGAACGACCTTTACGGGCTGGAGCGCAGCTATTTTGAGACGCTGCTTTTGTCTTCGGATGGGAACGGATATGTGCTGAACGAAAGCAAAGTCGTTTCCGAGTCCGCGCGGTATAAACGTATCTGCGCCGAGATCGACGAATCTGTCGCCGCCGCGAAAGAGGCCTATGATGAGCTTTATCCGCCGGTAACTCAGCCGATGATCAGCGACGACTGGTTCAAGTATTGGGAAAAAGTGCTGGACGATAAAGGAATAGCATACACGGTCACCGAAATGGGTTTCTTCCTTGTCACCCCTTGCGATGAATTCAAAGAACTTGCACAAAGCATGTCGGTGATCAGCGGTCCTTCCGGATTTAGTTTCGGCGCCCTTTTCGGGCTGACGCTGCGGAATATGGAGCAAACGCAGTAAGCAAAACGGAAGACGTGCGCCGCACGAACGAATAAGAGCAAAATATTACAATATCAAAAAAGCGGAGAAGCAGTCGGCTGCTTCTCCGCGCGTTTTTTCTGTATCCTATTTTCCTCTTGCGCAAAGCGGGTTTTCGTATAATTTGCCGGAAGTGAACCAGTCGTAGGATCTGCATCCGCCCGCGCAGACCGCGCCGTAAGGGCAGACCGCGCATTTGCCGGTGAGCAGTTCGGGCGTGAAACGGCGGTTATAGGCGAACGCGTTTTCGTCTGTCCAGATTTCCATAAGCGACCTTTCGCGCAGATTGCCTTCATTGAAACGCTCGTCGTACATGGATTCACAGCCGCGGACGTTGCCTATGCTGTCGATCCCCAAAGCGGTCAGTCCCGCCGAGCATCCGCTGAAAACCGCGCCGCTTCTGCCACGGATCTCGCCTTCCTCGGGCGTGAAATAGCCGATATTATCGGCAACGCCCACCAAAAACGGCGCTTCAGGAGCAGTTCTGCGCACGAATTTTATTACGCTTGCGGCGTCGAACGCCACGTCCACTTTGTTTTTTTGTGCGTTGCCCATAGGTGAGCACGCCTGGATCTGCCACGCAAAAATGGGCAGGCCCTTTATGATTTCGTAAAACTCCGCAAGGCGCGGCGCGTTGTCACTTCGCAGCGCGCTTATCACGGAAACGGGTATCCCCGCGCCGGCGATCGCGCGTATTGCTTCTATTGCTCTGTCGAAACTGCCGTGCTGGCGGAACGTATCGTGCAGCTCGCGCACACCGTCCAGCGATACGGCAACGGATTCTATATCGAGCTGTTTCAACGCAGCCAATATAGGTCCGGTCATGCGGAACCCGTTGGTGATAATGCAGGTCTTGATCTTGCGTGAAGTCAGCGAACGCACCACGCTCTGCCAGTCGGGACGCATAAAGACTTCGCCGCCTATCAGAGATACGCGCCTGCACCCCAACTGTTTGAGCTGTGCGGCGACGGAATCGCATTCATCTGCCGTGAGCTCGTTTTCGCGCGCGGCGCCGCCGCATGAACCGCAGTATGCGCATTTGAAACAACACGCTAACGTTATTTCCCATACGGCGGAGCGCAGTTGAAAGGGAAACGAACTGTATTTTTTTACGAGATCTTCCATTTATACCTGCTTTGCCCCGCAATTTTCACAGAATTTGGCGGAAGGTTTTATATGTGCGCCGCAGTTCGCGCAGGCGATCCTGCCGTCTTCGTGCACGGTGCGTTCGCCGCATTCCGGACAAACCGTGTTGGTTT
The DNA here is from genome assembly GCA_902772845.1 of uncultured Ruminococcus sp. GTDB lineage: Bacteria > Bacillota > Clostridia > Oscillospirales > CAG-382 > UBA1206. The sequence continues at coordinate 13,036 of CACYCI010000109.1, read as the reverse complement.
CGGGGTATTCTGCGCCGCATTTTTGGCATTTGACTTTTTTGATCTCAAAAAATCCCATTCCGGTAAACGCGCCGTCGTTCCTGTTGTTGAAATACTCCGGCCCCGCGTATACGGCCATGAATTCGCGCGCGTCGCGTTCTATAAAAGGCGGCGGCAGCTCTTCGCCGGGTACGTCATCCGATCCTTCGACCCCGTCTAGCTTTTTAAGGTCTTCAACGCCGTCTTCGTCGCCGGCTTTTTCAAGATCTTCCGGTTCCGTATCTTCTTTATCTTGCGCAGCAGACATGTTTTGTTTGTAAAACTCCGGCCCTGCATAGACTTTATCCATTCCCGGCCTCTTAAAATAGCTCGGCCCTGCATAGACGAGATTTATGGGCTCTTCTTTCGGTTCTTCGGGCGTCTGCTCGAAAAATTCCGGCCCTGCATAGACGTCTTCCATAACGGGATCGTCCGGCGTATCGGTTTCGCTTTCTGCCGTATTCCTGCGCCGGTTCATCTGCGCGGGACCGGCGTAAACGGCAGCCGCTGGAGTGTCTTTTTTGCCGAAAACGCTTTTGAGCCATGGATAAAGCCCTTTATTCTTTGCCATGATCATCACTCTTTCTAATGTATTGCATATATATTTTGCAATATTGCGTTCCGAATGTCAATAGTTTTTTACAAAAAACTCCGTTCACATTCGGAACGGAGTTTTTGCGGTGCCGTGATCGTTCTTAAACGGGTCTTATGAGTTTACCTTCGTTAAGCAGCTTAAGCAGATATATGTTCTGCGACGCTTTTCCGTAATAGAGCCGTATCCCGTTGGCGTTGGCTATACGGCGTCTGAACGAAAACGACGGATCTATCCCCGCCGCCTTGAGCGTGTCGTAAAGTCCGTGGCTGCCGTACGTAAAAGCGGGATAATATTTGCTGCCGTATTCCTTGTAGCAAATATCACCGTCGGTCTTCCCAATACCTTCGGTGTGGATGCTGTCGCTGTACTGCCACATTCCGCCCAGACGTTTGGCGGTCTTGGAACTTTCGGACCACTGCGCGATCCACCAGTTTTCGGTGTTGATCTCTGGCTCATACATACGGTTTTTCAGCCAGCTCGGGTTGGTATATACGCCGGCTGTGTACCCGGCTTCGCCCATGACTGCGAGCCAGGCGTTGAGAACGTCTGTCATGGCGCGTTTGCCCAACTTTTTCTGCGCGGTGGTTTCGCAGTCTATGTAGACAGGGTAGTCAAAGCTTTTACCTTTTAAGACATCAAGCAGATACCTCGCTTCGTCTGCCGCTCCGTCAGCGTCGGTAGCCCACACCGCGTGGTAAGCGCCCACCGGAATGCCGTTCTTTTTGCACCCTTCGTAGTTGTGCTCAAAACGCACGTCGGTGTTCTTTCCTTTGGCGGCGCGGATTATCGCAAATTCGACGTCTTTTACTTTTTCCCATTCGATCTTCCCCTTGAAAGAGGAAACGTCGATCCCTTTTTTCATAATGATCGCTCCGTTCGTAGTATTTTCGGTGTCTCCACCTTAATTATACCACGCGCTTTTCCCGAAAAGACCGGGGGGCGTCGTTTTCGTCGGTTTGGATCATAAATAGTAAAAAAACTGTGCAAATCTACAAAAATACCTTCCCGCACTTGACAGGGAAGGTATAGCTCTGTTATGTACTATGAGAGCGCGTCCGCAAGGCGGCAGATATCGCGAATATCCAACGCTTCGCCGCGCACTGTGGGGTCAATAGCGGCTTTTTCAAACGCAAGCGTTATTTCGGCTTTGGAAAAACGCGCGCCGTGAGTGCCGCACACGCAGTTGAAAAACGTCTTTCTGCGGTACGCAAATGCCGAACGGATCAGCTCCAGGAACAGCTTTTCGTCACGCGGGGAAACGGCGGGCTTTTCGTAAAGATCCAACCGTACGACGGCGGAATCCACTTTTGGGCGCGGTGTGAAACACCCTGCCGGCACTCCAAAGAGCTTTTTTACGGATGCGTAATAAGAACACAGCATTGTCAGCGAAGAATAGTCCGCGCTGCCTTTTGCCGCGCAGAGACGATCGGCGAATTCCTTCTGTACCATCACGGTAAACGACCTGACGTATTCGCGCTGTTCAAACAGCTTTAGTATGATCGGGGAAGTGATATAATACGGAATGTTGGCGCACACGCAAGCGCGTTTCCCGCCGAGCTGTTCTGAAACGAGTGCGGAAACGTCGGTCTGCATAAAATCGCCCTGAATAATGCTCACGTTCGGCGAGCTGTCAAATTCCGCGCGCAGCGCCGGTACCAGGTCGGAGTCGATCTCTACGGCGGCGACGCGTGCGGCTTTTGCCGCCAGCTCGCGGGTGAGTATTCCGCGGCCGGGGCCGATCTCTATGACGCAGTCTTCGGGCGTTATTCCCGAACATTCGACTATACGGCGCGGTATTCGCGGATCGGTAAGAAAGTTCTGACCGTATTGTTTTTTGGCGTTCATTCTTTGTCTATGACCGTGAGGAAGCGGGCCACACCGCCCACGGCGAACTGCCCGTGAGGGATCGCCGGGTCGAAATAGACAGAATCGCCGGCGTTGAGGATTATCTCTTTGCCGCCTATGGTAACGCCTATAGTGCCTTCGAGAACGTAGTTGAATTCCTGCCCCCCGTGCGAAACGAGCTGCGGCTTGCCTTCGGAAGGCGATATCGTGACGATCATCGGCTCTTTGTTTCTGCCGCGGAAATTATACGCGAGCGATTCAAACGCGTAGCCCTTGTAGCGTTCGACGCCAACGCCCCTACCTTTGCGGGTGACGGCGTAGGTGTCCATACGCGGCGATTCGCCGGTGAGCAGTTCGGTAGGATCCACGCCCATTACAGAAGCCACGTTGTATATCATACTTATGGGAATGTCTTTTTCGCAGTTTTCGTACGAATTATAAAGCTCTAAGGGCATATCTATGGCATTGGCAAGATCGAGCGCGGACATATCGAGAATGTCGCGCAGATATTTTATGCGGTCAGCTATCTGCTGAAGTTGACTTTTTATTTCCATATAAGCTTGCCTCCGTGATTTGGTATAAAGATTTTACCACGCCGCGCGTGTTTTGTCAAGGACGTTGCGCGTCGATAAGATCTATGTTGCGCAATATCACTTCGCGCTTGCGCCAGGAAAACGGGTATTGACAGAATTCTTCTTCCGAAAGCCCCCGCAGCCATCCGGCGGAAAGCTCGTTTATAAAGCCGCCGGTGAAATATTCGTCGTCGGTAGTGAGCGCTCCGGCGTTTAGCGGGCAGACGTTCTGGCATTCGTCGCAGCCCCAGACGTAGCCGCACGCGGCTATAAAAGCCGCTTCTTCAGGCGTCACCTGCTTTTTCTGGTTTATGCCGGAAAGGCAGGAATCCGGATCTATGCCGCGTTCGCGTATAGCGTGCGCGGGGCACGCCTCTATGCACTTTCCGCAGTTCATGCAGGTCTTGATCTCCTGCGTTTCGTCCGGGAATTCCATGTCTGTCACCACCGAGCCCAAAAACACAAAACTGCCGTACTTGTGCGTTATCAGCAGCGAATTGCGCCCGGCGACTCCCATTCCGGCAAGCAGTGCAGCGTGCTTTTCGTTCACGGGGGAATGGTCGACGTAGCCCTCGAATACGTTTTCGGGGAACCGTTCTTTGAACTGAGCGGTAAGCTTTTCGAAAAGCGGCACAAACTTTTTATGGTAATCGTAAACGCGCGCGTACATGGACATTTTGTAGTCGTCTTGCGGAACGAGGCGCGTCCGGTACGGGACGGCGAAAATGAGCACGGTCTTCATAACGCCTTTGTATTTTTCGTACAGGCGCTCGTTCGCGGGGACGCATTTTTCGAACGGGACCGCTCCGAACAGGTCTATTCCGTTTTGCGAGAATATCGTTTTTACGGCGGTATCCATAATTATGCCTTTCAAATAAAAATATAACGGCCGGTTTCGTAAAAGCCGAAACCGGCCGCATCTGACTGGATCAGTCGGAAACGTAGGGGATCAAAGCGACCTGGCGAGCGCGTTTGATAGCTTCGGTGAGCTGTCTCTGATGCTTTGCGCAGGTGCCGGTGACACGTCTGGGAAGGATCTTAGCCCTTTCGGCGGAAAGATTCTTTCTTAAACGGGCGACGTCTTTATAATCGATATGCTCGACCTTTTCGGCGCAGAAAATGCAAACTTTCTTTTTTCTGCGGGGACGGAAAGTTTTGCCGCTGTCTTTGATGTCTTTATCCATCTTTCTGTTACTCCTTTACAAGATTAGAACGGCAGTTCGTCGTCGGCCGGGAGTTCTTCAAAAGAACTGCCTGCCTGAGGCGTGCCGTACGTGGGAATGGCGGGCTTGTCGGAAATAGTCCCTTCGCCCTTGCGCTCGACGAACGATACTTCGTCGGCAACCACTTCGGTTTCGTAGTGCTTGACGTCGTTGTTATCGGTCCAGGTGCGAGTCTGCAAGGTGCCGCGGACAAGTATGGGCTTGCCTTTATTGAAATACTTAGTGACGAATTCGGCGGTCTTTCTCCAGCAAACGATATTTATGAAATCCGCCTGCTGCTGCTGTTCGCCGGCGCTGTATCTTCTGCTGACGGCGATCCTGAAAGAAGTGACCGAAATTCCGCTGGACGTGGTCTTGAGTTCGGGATCGGCAACGAGGTTACCGATGAGAACGACCAGATTGAAACTTGCCATTTTTCTACCTCCCGGATAGATAACGAGTAGTGATTACTCTTCTACTTTAACGATTATGCTGCGAAGAACGGAACTATCGATATTGAAACGTCTGTCGAGTTCGGCAGGGAAGTCCGAAGTCGCAAAGAACCTGACAAGAACATAGTAACCTTCTTCCATGTCTTCGATAGGATAAGCGAGATGCCTCTTTCCCCATTCGTTGACAGATTCAAGCTCGCCGTTTTCGGTGATTATACCGGTGAATTTGTCGACAACGGCTTTGGTAGCTTCTTCATCAAGCGTGGCGTTGATGATGAAAAGGGTTTCATAATGCAGCTTTTTCTGTTCCATGTTTTTACACCTCCTTCTGGTCTGATGACCCCGGCGGCGACGCCGGAGTAAGGAGAAAACGGCAAAGAGCCGATTTTCTAACTATTTTATTTTAACAAAAATTTTTGTTTTGTCAAGAGTTTTTTCAAATTAGTTGCCCGCTTTTTTCAAAAGACGTCTTATTCTGGTGGTGGCGTCGAGCAGCGGCGAAATGGATTCGTCGTGAGAAAGCGTGTTGACGATCTTTGCAATGAACTTGGAAAGATCCACTTCCACGAACCAGGGGCGCTTTTTGACTTCTTCGGGGATATACGAAAGATTGGTGGTATAAAGCTTTGTGAGTTTGCCTTCGGCGTATGCCTTGTCGAACTTTTCAACGCCTTCGGTAAAGAGTGCGAACGTGCAGGCGACGTAGGTCTCGCCTACGTTTTTCTGCGAAATGTTGCTGATAATGTCTATGATCGATTCGCCGGAGGCGATCATATCGTCAACGATCATGACCTTTTTGCCTTCGAGCGGGCCGCCTATGTATTCGTGCTGGACGATGGGGTTCTTTCCGTTGACTATACGGGTATGGTCGCGGCGTTTGTAGAACATGCCGACGTCGACGCCGAGCACGTTGGCGTAGTAGATAGCTCTGTCCATTGCGCCCGTATCCGGAGAAATGATGGTCATGTTATCTTTGAAAATATCGTTGCCTTCGTTAGCAATAAAGCATTTGAGTATGGAATAGGTGGGGAAAATGTTTTCGAAAGACGAATTCGGTATGGCGTTATAGATTGTGGGGTCGTGTACGTCGAACGAAAGAATGGTGTCGACGCCGAGGTTTTCAAGCTCGATGAGCGCCTGAGCGCAGTCAAGCGATTCGCGGCCCTTGCGCTTGTGCTGGCGCGAAGCGTAAAGCAGAGGCATTATAACGGTCACGCGGTTCGCTTTGCCGCCTATTGCGGAAAGCACGCGCTTTATATCCTGATAATGCTCGTCCGGGCCCATGTGGTTTTCGTAGCCGAACATATTATATGTCACGGAATAATTGCCCACGTCTGCGAGAATATACACGTCTTTGCCGCGGACTGAATCGTCGAGCTTGACCTTGCCTTCGCCGTTGGAAAAACGGATCTCTTCTATGGGAAGGATATAAGAAAGGTCAGGATCCTGTTCGCTTCTGAGCAGCTTGATGTTGCCGTCTACGAGTTTACCGAGTTCTTCGGAACTTTTGAGTACGATCAGACAAAGATCGCCGTGGTTGGAAATGTCTTTCATAGCGTTTGCCCCCAAATAATTCAATTTTCAACGTGTCACGTTAAGATACGACATCATTATACGATATAATTGCCGGATTGTAAATAGTTTATTTACACAAAAAACGCCGTGAGCGAAAATTTCTGTCGTTCAAAATATGTACCCCGTCCGCAGAGCGGCATATCACAGCCCGCTTATAGGATCGTCGGCGCCGCCGTGCCTTATATTCATCGGGTAAAACCCCTCGGTGCACCCGGGCTTGCATTCTGCGAATCCCCTTAACGTGCAGCGGCACTTTATATGCAGATCTCCGTAAAACGAATCCGTATCCTGAAAGAGCCAGTCGCCTTCAAAAAGTTCAAGATATTTCCCGGCGGGGATATCGAGGTGCATTTCGTAAGTCAGCTCTTCGGGCGGTATCATTTTGTGCCCGGCAAAAAGGCCCATCATGCCGAGCCGTTCTTCCATAAGCGTTTTCGCATCCGGAATTACCTCGCCGTAGCGGGATTCCGGCACGCAGCAGAAATACATGGGATCCGCCTGCAAAAGATCTATTCTGTCCGCTATCACCAGCAGGCGGCGCATACCGTCGTCCAAATACGAAAACACGTCGCCTATGCGCATTTCAAAAAGTCCGTGGTATTCGGCGGGTATACGCCTGCGCGGCGACGGGTTGGGCAGCATTATGCGGCACAAAAAATCGTTGAGCCGGTCCCTGCGTTCGTCGAGCGCTTCCGGCGGAAACGATTTGATCCTGAAATACTCCAGGTCGCTCCCAGAACGGATGATGTCGCCCACTATATGCAGCAGCCCGTCGGGCAGACGTCCGATCTCCCACGCGGCGCGCGCAAGCGCAAAATAAACGTCGTGAAGACTGTATTCATTGTCGCATATCCCCTTGTGAGCGTCGTACAATATCAGATCGCGTATGTAATCCGGGTCGCCGCCTTTGTCGAATTCGCTCATAAAACGGCGGTACGTCTTGATAAAATATTCGCTTTCTTCAATTTTTATGCTGCGCTGTGCGCAAGTAAAAAGATTCATCCGTAAGCCGCCTTTACGCAAAGATCGTGTCTGCGCCGATCGCCCGGACGAGAATGCCGCGTCCGGCGGCGGTCCGCCTTATGAGCGTGACTTTCAGCGCCCATATTTTAACATATATCGCGCCGCAATTCAAGAGCGTGAGCGAAATAAGTCGGCGCCGGAAATAAAAATCAGCCGAACGCGTTGTGAACGTTCGGCTGTGAAAATATTTATCCTGCCGCCCCCGGCGGCGCGCGCTTTGAAACGGATCAGGTATGACCTGTCACGGGGCCGAAAAAGCAAAACGCACCGTCCCGGTATTCTACGATACTGCCGTTTATATAAACGTTGATCCCGTCAAAATCGAACCCAATCGTATGTAAAGCCTCCGGCACGGTTATTATATCTAACGCTATGAGCTTTTTGACGTCGATCAAAGTCACCGAAATGCGGCCAAAGCCGGATCCCCACGACCGGACGAAGACTATATCCTTCGTGCCGTCGTTATCGTAATCCCAAAGGCACATATTCATAAGACCTCCGCCGAAAGAATCGTAGCGGTACATTTTGTATCCGATCCTAATGAAATAAGCGTTGTTTGTTTGAAAAAGATCGATATTATCGGTAGTTTCGCGCACGAATACTGATGTGCAGCATTTTAGCCCGTCGATCAGATCGCTGGTGGCGCGTCTTTTTACTCCGTCGGCAATATCGTAATAGTCTTCCTCAGTCAGAAGTGACTTTGCAGTTTCGACACGCGGACCGTCTGTTTCAGAAGAGTAAAGGATCGTAACCTCGGTTATCATTTTAGCGAAACGCGATATGGATTCAACAGTCCTGTCGCCGCTTTGCAGCGTCAGGACCGTATGCCATTTTTCGACTTTCGGTACAATGGACCAGACGCTACCGGAAGCCACGAGCGCCGGCCTGCCGTCTTTTTCACAAAAAGATGTCGGGGTGTAGTTACATTGAAACAAATACCGATCCGCGCGTTCTTCGGTCACTATGCTGATTTCGTATGTTAATGTGCCGCTTGTCGGTCCGCTGTGAAGGAGCATCAGCTCGTCGTCGCCGTCGCCGTCTATATCGCCTACTGCAATATTTTCATAGTCAGTATAATAATATCTGTCGCCTTTCACAACGAATACACGGCAGTCATACCATTCGTTTTCTTTGATATGCAGGGCATCGGGATAGATGTCAAAAGAATAACTCGGGCATGCGAACACCTGCCACCCTGTGCGTTGGTAAAGCCCTTCCGGAGTTACATCTATAGGTTGTATATCGAGCTGCGAACGGCTTTCTTCGGGATAGATCAGCTTTTTTGCCTCTGCCGCAGTCATGCCGCTTTCAGGAGCATCGGGGCTTTCCGCGTACCAGTAAAACTCCAGATCCGAATCGTAATAACGTAAAAACACCGCGCAGTCGCTGCGGAAAAGGAGCGCGCCGTATTTTGTTGTGCCGCATACAAAGCCGTCGTTTACGAGACTTTGTATAAAGCTGTCGTAGCTCTCTTCGGAAAAGTTTCTGATACTGTAAATTCCGTATTCGTCCGCTTCTTTGATACCTTCCGGCATGGCGAAGGGCGGTTCTCCCTCCGAACGGAAACGGTTGCAGTACCACACTCCGCCGCTTACTTCTTCCGGCGCCGAAGTTAACGAAATGTCGTTTTCAGTCAGGTCTTCCGTGCTGTTATATTCATTAACTTCGCCGCGCTTTGCGTTGCATGCGGATACGGATATCACGATCGCGCAGGCAGTAAGGATCGCCAGGATCTTTTTCATTTTCTCACCTTTAAAACCTTTCCGGCAGCATTTTTAAAGTCATGCGCCCGTATATTATTGCTGTTCGTTGCTTTCTTCTCCGCCGGTCATGGGTACGTAATTAGTGACATAGTCGGAAAAAGCGCCCCGGTCTTCTTGATCTATCAGCGTAAAATTATTGAAACATCCTTGTGGAGTTTCGGTTATGAGGGTATAATACTTGCTTCCGGTTTCCAGCAGGCTGTCGTTTCCGTTCGTCACTATCTTGAAATCCTCGCCGTTTATTATGCAGCTCGGGATCTTGAACACGCCTTCCACGATCGATCCGTCGACGTTTGCACCGATAAGGCCAAGTATCTCGCCGGTGCGCTCCGGGTCCTGCGAATTCATCTCAAGCCCCACGTCCTGCTTTATGCTTATGGTCTCGCCGGCGTTCGCTTTCATCGAATTATAAAAGCAGCTGACACGCGTCACGCTGCAAAAGCATTCGGCGAAGCTTTCGCATATCCATTCGCCGTTCATCTCGTTGCGGTAGATGTTCCAGTAAAAATCATACCGAAGCGGGACTATCTCCGCTATCACGGCGCTTTGGCTGCCGTTATTGAAAACGGCGTCTATGTTACTTGCAACGTATGCGGCGTCGTAAACCGGGAAATTTGCTCCGGGGTCTGCGTTTTCGGTCTGAAGCGTAACGTAATTCATGTAAAACGGATCCTCTGAAAGCGATGCCGGGTCCGCTTCCGGATCCGATACCTTTGCGACGTTGTTGTTAAGATATATGTCTATCACTTCATCCCGTGTGAGCCCGTTGGCGTAAAGACCGTTTCTTTTGAAAAACGACACGGCTTCGCCGTATTTCCTTGCTTTTGCGGTATATACCGCCGTAAAGCTGATCGCGGCGACGGCAAAAGCAAGGCATGCGGCCGCGGCGGCCCATACTTTAAAGCGGCTTCGCCGCAGCGCGGGCGTTTCAGCGCCAACGCTCGCGTTATCTTCGCTTTCGCGTTCCTTCACGCCGTCGATCCGGCTGTCTTCTAACGCTGCCAATGCGTTGGAAATGTCTATTCCTTTCATGGCTCCGCCTCCTTCAAATAACGTTTGAGCTTTTTTCTTGTTTTGGAAAGCATGCTCCTTACGTGGTTGCCTTTTTTACCGTAGATCGCAGCGATTTCCGATGGCGGTCTCAAAAAATAGTAACGTTGTAAAAAAACATCCGATTCGTGCTGAGGCAGACCGTCCAAAAAGCCGCGCATCAACTGATTCAGCCGCTCTCCGGTCATATCACATCCGTCGGGGACGCATTCTGCAAGCTCGTCGAGCGCGAGCTCGCTTTTGGGAAGTATCGCGTCCGGATCCACGCGGAAAATTTCTGCCATACGCGTTACCGTTCCGTAATCCGGGCGGCGAAGCCCGGTTTCCCATTTGGAGATCAGGTGCCGCGAAACGTAGAGCAGCTCCGCAAGCTGTTCCTGAGTCATGCCGCGCGCTTCACGCAGAGCGCATATTCTTTTTCCTGTTTCCACGCGGCGGTACCTCCTTATAGGGTTCCGGTCTTTCGGCGCGGCCCGTCGATCCTGCCGGTCAATAATATTATAATACATTTTTTTCGATTGTAAAGAGACAAAACGCACCCCGCGCGATGCGATATCTCCGGTGGATGCTGCCAAAAAAAGGTTGACACGCGGTACAAAAAGTGGTAGAATACAAACGACGGTAACAGACCGCCGAATAATCTTGTAAAGGAGATCATTATGCAGACATTCAAAAAGTATCTTGCCGAATTCATCGGCACGTTCGTGCTCGTGCTGTTCGCTTGCGGCGCGGCTGTGGTGACAAGTTGCTCTGTCGGCAACTATGCCGGATATATGCTTACCGCTCTTGCGTTCGGTCTCGTCATCGTTGCTATGGCGTATTCCATAGGGAACGTTTCCGGCTGCCATATCAACCCCGCGGTTAGTCTTGCCATGCTTATAGACGGCAGACTTTCTTTCGGTGATTTCATCGGCTACGTCGTTTCGCAGTTCGCGGGCGCTATCGCGGGCGCAGCCGTGCTTTGGGGCCTTTTGGGCAGCAATCAGGCACTCGGCCAGAACGGACTTTACGAAAACAACATCTGGCTTTCGCTGCTTGTTGAAGTCATCCTGACCTTTGTCTTCGTGCTTACCATTCTTGGCGTCACATCCAAAAAAGAAAACGGCGCGGTCGCGGGCATAGTAATAGGCCTCACGCTCACGCTCGTCCACATTTTCGGCATTTATTTCACCGGCACTTCGGTCAACCCCGCGCGCAGCTTCGGACCCGCTCTGTTTGTCGGCGGCGACGCGCTTTCCAACGTTTGGGTGTTCATCGTTGCTCCTCTTGTCGGCGGCGCGCTCGCGGCGCTCTGCCACAAGGTCCTTTCCGCAAAGAAATAACAAAGGGCTTTAACATCATAAAAGCGCGTCCGCTTGCGGGCGCGCTTTTGTCTGCTTTTATATAGGGGAGTGAAAAGATCACACAAATACAAATACCGCGAAAAACACGGCCGCGGCAAAAGCCGACACACCGCATACGGCAAAACTCCGCTTCATCCTGCGGCGCGCCGCGACGTATTGCTCCGGCGATCCGTCCAGCAAACGGTAATACACGCTGCGGAAAAGCAGACCGGAAAGCAGCGACAAAACACAGAGCGCAGCGCTTATTATCCCAAGTAACATAAATACAGTTTTCATCCGCTCTCTCCTTCCGTATCGCGGCGCTTTCAGGAACCGGGACCCGCCTCGTGCCCGAACAGCATCCGGCGGATATTATCGATATATTCCTGCTTTCGTTTCGCTCTCGTTTCTTCGTCTTCGTCTTTGAAATCGATCCAATAATCCGGCAAATAACTTGAAAGCGGATGCTGCAGCGGTATGATCAAAACCATGGACTCGTCTATGTTATATGAAGCGAGGATCACTTTCATTTCTTGGGCTTTCGCGCCTTTCAGAGCCAGCAGTTCTTTTGGCGACTTTATTCTGTTCGTACCGCTGAGCACGCCGAAAGAATAGCTGTTTTCTGCCATCTGCCAAACGTACACTTCAAGACCTTTGAACGTCGAAAGCCCAAAATAATCCGGGTATTTTTGCTTTAGTTTGCTCAGCACGAGTAAGCCCGGATCGCTGTCGGGCGTACGGTCAGTAATGCTGCACGACGACAGAAGCACTGCGCACAATGCGAAAGCCGAAATAATTAATGTGAGCTTCTTTTTCATGATCCGCCTCCGTTAACGGCTTTTTGTCTAAGCACTTATTTCTTTTGTGATTATAAACCGGATTTTTCGGTTTGTAAAGAGACAAAACGCACCTCTCGAAAATGGCTTTCTCCGGTCCATATCAAGTTAAGACAACACCAGTGGGGAGTTGCATCAATAAAAAACATACGAAAACCGGTTTTTGAAAACCCGAGAAAACGGCGAAAAACGCAGAAAAACGGCGAAAACTCGCCGTTTTTCAAATGCGATCTATTTCGGACACGCGTTATGTGTTATAGGGTCGGAACTGATTTTATTGCCTCTTACTTCTTTTGCAAAGACTTATAATGACCAGTACGACGAGAAATACTGCCGCCGCTATTGATATAAGCCGTATCGCTAAACCGAATGGAGAACGAAGACATTCTGTAAGCATGAAATGCAAAGTCGGCCAATCAGCGCCGCCGACAATATCTGCCGATACTGCCTTAATTACCGCAACGCAAAAAACGGATAACCATAAAATCAATAATACTGCACATATGATAATGACGCTTTTCTTCAACTCTTTGATCCTCCTTACGCAATAAACCTATGTTTCCGAATAATAATACCATACTCTTACGGAAAAGTACGCCCAAGCAAAAGTGATGTGTGCGGCGGTAAATGGTATTTTAATTAAATCGCGGCGGCGCCGCGATGAAATCCGGGCAGAGCCCTGATGAAATCGTTCGTTTCGCTCGCGATGAAATCAAATCCGTCCTCTGACCCGACGAAGTCGGATTTCATCACGAAGTGATTTCATCCACGCTTGCGTGGATT
>CACYCI010000108.1 GCA_902772845.1 uncultured Ruminococcus sp. | reverse complement strand
GGGCGCAAAATACCGCGGAGAATTCGAAGAACGCCTGAAAGCCGTGCTCGAGGAAGTCAAAAAGTCCGAAGGCAGGATCATCCTGTTCATAGATGAACTGCATACGATCGTCGGCGCGGGCAAGACCGAAGGCGCCATGGACGCGGGCAATCTGCTCAAACCGATGCTTGCGCGCGGCGAACTTCACTGCATAGGCGCGACCACGCTCGACGAATATCGCAAGTATATAGAAAAAGACGCGGCGCTCGAACGCCGTTTTCAGCCCGTAATGGTCGAAGAGCCGTCTGTAGAAGACACCATAGCCATTCTCCGCGGCATACGCGAACGTTATGAAGTCTTCCACGGCGTAAAGATCCACGACGGCGCTCTCATAGCCGCCGCCACGCTTTCGGACCGCTATATAACCGGCAGGTTCCTGCCGGATAAGGCGATAGACCTGGTCGACGAGGCGTGCGCGCTCATAAAGACGGAAATGAATTCCATGCCGGCGGAAATGGACGATATCTCGCGCCATATAATGCAGCTCGAAATAGAAGAGCAGGCGCTCGGGCGCGAGACCGATAAGCTTTCCGCGGCTCGGCTGGACGCGGTAAAGAAAGAGCTCGCCGAACTGCGCGACAGCTTCGCGCAGATGAAAGTCCGGTGGGAACGCGAAAAGCAGACCATTTCACGCGTGCAGAAGCTGCGCGAAGAGATAGAGCAGACCAATGCGCAGATCGAGCAGGCGCAGAACGGATATGATCTTGCAAAAGCCGCCGAGCTCAGCTACGGCACGCTGCCGGCGCTCAAAAAACAGCTCCAAGAGGCGGAATCCGAAGCCGAAAGTGAAGAGGACGTACTTGTGCGCGATTGCGTCACCGAAGACGAGATCGCCAAAGTGGTTTCGCGCTGGACCGGCATACCGGTCGCAAAGCTTATGGAAAGCGAACGCGAAAAGCTGCTCGGCCTTGAATCCATCCTCCACAAGCGCGTCATCGGTCAGGACGAAGCAGTCAGCCGCGTTGCGGATGCCATATTGCGTTCCCGCGCAGGCATACGCGATATGAACAGGCCCATAGGGTCGTTCCTGTTCCTCGGCCCCACGGGCGTGGGCAAGACCGAACTCGCAAAAGCTTTGGCTCAGTCGCTGTTCGACGACGAAAGATCCATGGTGCGCATAGATATGTCCGAATATATGGAAAAATATTCCGTTTCGCGCCTTATAGGAGCGCCTCCGGGATACGTCGGCTACGACGAAGGCGGCCAGCTGACCGAAGCGGTGCGGCGCAGACCTTACGCCGTAGTGCTGTTCGACGAAGTGGAAAAAGCGCATCCGGACGTTTTCAACGTGCTGCTTCAGGTGCTCGACGACGGCAGGATAACCGACGGGCAGGGAAGAACGGTCGATTTCAGGAACACCGTCATTATCCTTACTTCCAATCTCGGTTCGGATATCATACTCGAAGGTATCGGCGCCGACGGCGAAATAGATCCCGCGGCGCGTCAGGCGGTGGAAGCGCTGCTTAAACGCAGCTTCCGCCCCGAATTTCTTAACCGCCTGGACGAGACCGTGTTCTATAAACCGCTCACGCGTGCAAATATGCGCGATATACTCGAACTGCAGCTCGGATCGCTTTCGCAGCGTCTGGCGGAAAAGCAGATCACGCTTTCGCTCACCGAAAAAGCCCGCAACGGCATAATAGACGCGGCGTTCGATCCCGCTTACGGGGCCAGACCGCTCAAACGGTATATCCAGACCAATATCGAAACGCTCGCCGCAAGGGCTCTCCTTTCGGGGAAACTCGCGCCGGGTTCGGAACTGAAAATAGATTTTTCCGACGGCAGACCCGTGCTGATGTGAAAGGGTACAATTTTTGCCGTGCGCGTATGTGCAACATGACGATTTTTCACAAGAAAATGTTGCTCAACTATTGACAAACTCACGCAATTGTGTTAAATTATACTCAACCCTAAAAAAAATTTTTAGAAAGGTGAAAAAACATGAAAAAACTCGTATCCCTGCTTCTTGCTGTGATGCTCGTTTTCGCAGCATCCGTCAGCGTGCTGGCAGACTTTGAGCAGTTTGATGAAGAACCTTCTTCTTATATTTGGCTCAAAGCTGACGGCACCACCGTCCCCAACCTGACTTTCAAAGTCCCCGCTACCGTGTTCAATAACGGTGTAGTTACCATCAGCGCCAGAGTCTGCTTTGGCGAAGACATCACCGGTGAGGGCCATGCTTACGTCAACGCTTATTCTTACGATGACGAAGAACAGTACAACCAGTTCGCGCACCTCATCATCTTCAAAGATTTCGCCGCTTCCAACGAAGATGTCGTTGTTAAAGACGAAAACGACGAAGAAAGCACGATTTCTCCTCTTGGCAAATGGATCGACTATGAATTCACTTTCGATCCGTTCAATGCCGAATACGCTGCCGGAAATAAGAACACTGTTGTTGTCATCAACGACGGCAAAGCTACCCCCGAAATGATCACTCTCGGCATCGGCTTCTATCAAGCTACCGGCACCGTCAGCGTCGCCAACATGTCCGTCCGTCAGAACAACGAAGTCGTTTGGTCCGTTGACTTCTCCGCCGGCTTCGATCTCGAAGACGAAGAAATGATGGCTAAAGTTGTTGCCATCGATAACATCACCGCAGATAACGAAGATGTCAACTGGGGTGTCGTAGTTCCCGATGAAGAACTCATAGGCGGCACCAATATCGCTGAAGATTGCACCTGCACCATCGTAGGCGGCAATAACGAAGGCGATCCCAAAACTGTCGGCGGCAATGATACTTACTGCACCAGCCTTACCGACGGCGTAGCCAGCCCCGATAAAGAATACTCCTCCAAATGGTTCGGCTTCCTTTCCAACAACGGCGGCGCTCGTGATAACGCTGTTACCGAAGGCGCTACCAAGATCGGCAAAGCTGTTATCGACCTCGGCGAAAAACAGCAGTTCTCCAAAGTCCGCACTCATGTTTGGGCTGCAGGCACTTCCGGCATAGGCGTCTACGATAAGATCATCGTTCACGTTTCCGACGATAACGAAAACTGGACCGAAGTCGGCGAAATGCTCCTCGGCCCGGAAGGCGAAGTTTACTGGGCTGAAACTTCCGATAATATGGAACCGCAGGAAGCTCGTTACGTAATGGTAGAATACCAGTACCTCAACGGTGTTTGGGGCTTCGTAAACGAGATCCAGGTCATCCAGGATACTGTTGTTGATGTCAGCAACGACGAATCCGAACCCGCTTCTACTGAACCCGCTTCTGAACCCGCAGAAGAATCCAGCCAGGGCGGCAGCACTCCTACTACCGGCGACGCCGGCATC
>CACYCI010000107.1 GCA_902772845.1 uncultured Ruminococcus sp. | reverse complement strand
TGTACGCGGTAGCCGCGGTTGACCTGAACATTGCCGTTATCGTCTACCCACGAAACGCGGAACTGAATGAAACGTTCGGGCTCGACAATGCGCTCTATAATACCCGCTTTTACGATATCGGGGCGCACGGCGACGACCGGCTGGAACGATTCGAGCACTTCCAGCACCGCCTGCTGGAATTCGGGCTCGTATTTGTCTCTTTTGCAGACTGTTTCGTATACCTTCTTGAGGTATTCGTTTTCAAGTGCCATAAAAAATCAACTCCCATAAAAAATTACGGGAGTCATTATAGCACTGTTTTTTATAAAATGCAAGAGAAAATGAAAAAATATTCAAATTTTTTATCTCGCTCAGTCGTTCGCCGCGCTTTCGCCCGCAAGGCGGCCGGTGCAAAACGCCGTTTGCAGATTATAACCGCCGGTGCGGCAGTCCACGTCAATTATCTCTCCGGCAAAATACAACCCCGAAACGATCTTTGACTGCATGGTGGAAGGGTCGATTTCTTTAACGCTCACGCCGCCGGCGGTGACTATCGCTTCTTCCACGGGGCGCGTGCCTCTCACTGTCAGCGGTATCGCTTTCAGCAGCTCCACCAGCGCATGCCTTTCGGCCCGCGTGACCGAATTCACGGGCTTGTCCTGGGAAATGCCCGAAAGCCGCGCGACGTGCGGTATCATCGCCTTTGGCAAAAGCCCGTCGAGCGAATTTATGAAATGTTTGTTTATAAATCTTTCAAAATCCGATCTCACTCTTTCGTCAAGCACTTCTTCCGAAAGAGCGGGCTTCATATCGATATACGCTTCGCAGGGGAAAGAATCTATGAGCGCCGAACCCGAAAGCACCAGCGGACCCGAGATCCCAAAATGGGTGAACAGCATTTCGCCCTGCTCCGAAAACAGCGGCCTTCCGTCGCGTTCAAGCGTAAGAGCCACGTTTTTCAGCGAAAGTCCGGCAAGCTCGCCCGGCCATTTTTCTTTTGTGACCAGCGGCACGAGCGAAGCGCGCGGAGCGACCACGCTGTGTCCGAGCTTACGCGCAAGCGCGTAACCGCCGCCGTCCGACCCGGTAGAAGGGTAACTCATTCCGCCCGTGCAGATAATTACGCGATCGGCTTTTGTTTTATGGTGCTCGCCGCCCGCGGAATACCTCACTCCGCTAACTTTTCCGTCGGTCACGTCGACGCCGGTCGCGCAGCCGCGTATAATGCGCACCCCGCGCTCACGGAGCATATTTACAAGGCATTCGGTAATGTCGCGCGCTTTGTCGCTTTGCGGAAAGACTCTTCTGCCGCGTTCGGTCTTGAGCGGGACGCCCGCGTTTTCAAAGAATTCCATCACGCTCGCGGGAGGGAAGCGGTACGCCGCTTTTAGCAGGAATTTCGGATTGTGTATCACGTTTTCAAGGTATTCGGGTACCGTGCAGTCGTTGGTGACGTTGCACCTGCCCTTGCCGGTGATATTCAGCTTTTTCCCCAAAAACGGATTCTTTTCCAAAAGGATGACTTCGGCGTCTCCGCCGCATGCGGAAACGGCGGCGAGCATTCCTGCCGCGCCGCCACCTATTACGACTATTCTTTTATTTGGCTTTGTTGTCGTAGATACCGTATTCATCCCAGATGTTTTCCAGCTTTTCAAAATTCTTTATGACTTCTTTTTTCTTTGCCTGGCACAGCGCCGAGATCAGCGCGTTTATCAGCGCCATCGGAGCCACGAGCGAATCGACGAACGAAGATACCTCGTTGCGGGCGAACAGCACCTTGTCGGCTATTGCAGCCACGGGGGAATCCTGTGAATCGGTTATCGCAACGGTGAACGCTCCGCTGCTGCGCGCGAACGTCATTGCGTTTACGGTGCGCCGAGAATACCGCGGGAAAGTAATGCCTATCATCACGTCGCCTTCGCCTATGCGGAAGAGCTGCTCGAACATATCGCTGCCGCTGACAGACTGCACCAGACGCGCTTTGTCCGTTATGAGCGACATATAGAAATACATGAAATTCGCAAGCGAAGTAGAAGAGCGGTTGCCTACTATGTAAATATTCTTGGCGTAGAGGATCATATTGACGATGGAATCGAAATTGTCTTTGTCGGTATTTGCCAGCGTGGTGCGAAGGTTATCGATCTCTGCCGAAAGAGTGGCAAAAAGCACGTTGCCGCCCATGCGTTCGTTGGCGATCTCTATACGTTCGAGCGACGTCAGCTTGTTTTTGAGCACGCTGCGCAGCGAAGACTGCAGCTCCGGATAGCCCTCGAACCCCAGGTTCATGGCGAATCGCACTACCGTGGATTCCGATACCCCTACCTCTTGCGCGAGCTTGGAGGCGGTCATATAAGAAGCAGAAACGTAATTGTTCAGTATGAATTCAGCGATCTTTCTATGACCCTTGGAGCTTTTTTCGGAATAGGCGCGCATACGCTCCATAAGCGGCATAGCCGGCGCGTTCCGAGGCGTTTCCTGCATATTATTTCACCTTTTCGTCTATCATTTTTTTGTATGCGCGGTAGTAATCCAAAGAATCCGGGTGTCCGCAGAACGCTATTGTTCCGGGCTTGTTCATCATGCCGGTGTACTGGTAGCACAACACCTCGTCGCAGTATTGCGAAATAGCTTCGAGCTGTTTTTCCATGCGCTCGACGTTTGCGGGGAGAAGTGCGGATCTGTAAACTTCGCCTTCAAATTCGAATATCTCCATATCCGCCCACATTGCGCTCCTGCCGGCTTTGTCGTGCGCTTTGCGCAGCGCTTCGTAATACGCTCCGGTCTGGTCGGGGGTGGACTTGCGCACGCCGATCTCGTCCTGATACGCCACGATGTCGCAGTCCATGGATTCGAGCTGACGCACGAAATTATCGTCGGTCAGCGCGTGGTTCGTGCCGTACGGAGCTATAAGCACCTTGTGCGCCGCGTTGAGCCCTCTGCCGAAGGCGGCGTATTCGTTTACGTATTTTATGAATGAATCGGGGTAATAAGGCCAGATTCCCAGCTCGTCCGGAAGATACCAGCCGTAAAACGATTCGTGATGCCCGTACTGCGCGTAGAGCTGTTCCATTGCGCGGAAAGCGCGTGCGCGCACCTCGGGCGAAGTCATGTTGTTTTCGGTTTGGCTCCAGTTGCCGTAGAAGCCGCAGGACATGAACACTTTTATGCCGTTGCGGTCGGCTGCGCGGAGCAACGCTCCTATGGGATCGGCGGCAGCCATATCCGCGAACGGGTAGATATCTGTCTTGAAATATGCCCAGGCGGTGTCGTTATAGACCTGCGCGGTGGTGAGCAGGACTATGTATTTCATCCCGAGCGAGGCGATCTCGTCGACTTTGGCTTCCCATTGTTCTTCGGAAAAAGTCTTTAAAATGGGGTTCCAGTATTTGCCTTCGGGGATATTGTGGTGCCAGAATTCGAACCATGTGCCGGTTATCTTCTTGATCATAGATTAGTACCTCCGTGATTTTCTAACTTACATTATAATCACCGGCGCGAAAAATGCAAGCAAAATATAAAAAACATTTGCAATACGATACGACTTATTGTATAATAGGGTAAAAGGAAAAAGAAAGGCAAGTGCAAACTGTATGAAAATACTCGACAGATTCATCGAATACGCGCGTATCCCCACCAATTCGGACGAAGAATCCGTTTCGTGTCCTTCTACGTCCAAGCAGCTCGCGCTGTGCGAACTGCTCGAAAAGCAGCTCAAAGAAGCAGGGCTTTCGGACGTGCGTTCTGACGGCCGCGGTTACGTATACGCAAAGCTCCCCGCAAATTCGCAAAAGAGTTTCCCCAAGATCGGCTTTATCGCCCACGTGGATACTTCGCCCGAAATGAGCGATACGGATATTTCGCCGCGTGTGGTGGATTATAAGGGCGGCGACATAGTGCTCAACGAAAAGCTCGGAATAAAAATGACGGTCGCCGATTTTCCGAGCCTTAATAATTATGTTAACGAACACCTTGTCGTCACCGACGGCACGACTCTGCTCGGCGCAGACGACAAAGCCGGCGTGGCAGAGATCATGGACGCGGTCATAAGGTTAAAAGAAAGCGGAGCCGAACACGGCGACGTGCTCGTTGGATTCACACCGGATGAAGAGATCGGCCGCGGCGCAGACCTGTTCGATACGCAGAACTTCGGCGCCGATTACGCTTATACGGTGGACGGAGGCGCTTTGGGTGAAATAGAATACGAAAACTTCAACGCTGCGTCCGCAGTGCTTAAGATCAGCGGCGTTTCCATACATCCCGGTACCGCAAAGGACAAGATGATAAACGCGCTCACGGTCGCGCGTGAGATCGATTCGCTCATCCCCGCCTGGGAACGCCCCGAGCACACCGAAAAATACGAAGGGTTTTTCCATATGACCAACCTGAACGGCGGCGTCGAGGAAGCAAAAGTGAAATACATTATCCGCGACCACGACAAGGCAAAGTTTGAAGAGAAAAAACGCCGCATGGCAGATATAGTTGATTATGTAAACCGCAAGTACGGCAGGAAAATAGTTGAATGCACCATCAGCGATTCGTATTATAATATGCGTGAGCTTATCGAAACTGCGCCGTATATAATCGATCGCGCGTATAACGCGATGAAAGATTGCGGAGTGGAGCCGGTCGTCATTCCCATACGCGGGGGTACCGACGGAGCGCGGCTTTCGTATATGGGCTTGCTTTGCCCGAACATTTGCACCGGCGGCGAAAATTTCCACGGGAAATACGAATTCGTGTCGGTCGAGCGTATGGAAAAGATATCCGACATCATTATCAAGATGCTGACCACAGAATAGACCGAGCCAAAAATATAACGTCGCGCCGGAACTGCGCGACGTTTTTTGCTTTATTTTTTTATTTTAGGCAGCTCCGTCATACGCAGCTTGGTGCAGCCGTACGGTATGAGCGTGAACTCTTTAGCAGGCCCTAACGCTTTGCGGTGAGCGGGGTATCTGTCCGCCACGGTGGTATATCCGCGCAGATAGCCCCATTCCACGGGCGCAAGCTTTGCTTTTATCGCCGCAGGCGCGTTCTTTTCGGAAAACGGGATGTCTCCCACTTTGCCGAAAGAGAATTTCAGCTTGCCGGAATCAAACCCGAACGCCCAGTCGCTTTTGGGGTAAAGCTCGTAATCGCAATAGGGAAACTTGCGCACGATCCCGTCGCGTTCGAATTCGCACATTCTCCATTCCGCGTCTATCGGGAGCGCGAACACGAGCGATCCGCGTTCGGCAAAATACATCTGACGCGGACGCGCCGTGAGGCGAGGCGTGAATTTAAGCTCAAGCGTGACCTTCTGCTCGCCGCGCCAGGTCTTGTTGAGTTTTATAATGCGGCTCTTTCGCGGTTTGCCGTTTATCTTTGCTTCGCCGTCGGCGGGGACGCGTACGGAAAACTCGAATTTTACCGGTTTTTCTGTCTTAACTGTAAAAACGGCTTTGTCCGAAAAAGGATAGTCGCCCTTGCATTCTATGCAGACCTTCACGCCGTTTATCACTGTGTCGAGTCGCGATGATACGGGGACCGCCGCGAGCACGCCGTTTTCGCTCTTCAAAAACACCCCGTGCGCGAATTTCGGCCAGCCCTGGCCCATATTTGCGGTGCAGCAGCCATAGTTGGGTTCCAGCCCGAACATATTCGCTTCGGAACCGTTCGTGATCCACGGAGATTTGCCGGGGAGGTGCGCGCAGCCGATCTGATTCGCCTGCTGGACGTACTGATGCGTCCACATATCCTCAGAAGTTGTCGCGGGCAGCGCGTTGAAAGTCACCCGCTCGAGCAGATTCAGCCACTTTACGTCGCCGGTCATAGCAAAAAGCTTTTCGCACGAATACATCATTTCGACTACGGCGCAAAGCTCGGTCCCGGCCACGGGGCTAACACCTGCAAGGCATTCGTCGCCGTTGATTATGCCCACGGCGGTGCCGTTGTATTTATAAAGGATATCGTACAGACGCTGCGCTTCGTCTTTGTATTCGCCGTTTGAAAACGGAAGATAAACGGCTTCGGATTTCAGCATCATGCTAAGATTCACTATATGCGTCTGTTGATGCCAACAGAAAATGGGGACTTTCCATTCTTCGGTATAATCGGCGTAATCAGCCCCCTGCGTTCTGATCATCTGCGCCAGCTCGTCTATCCATTCCTCGCCGTAACGCTCTTTTAGTATGTATAAAGAGATCATACCTTCGAAATGGCGGAATTTTCCCCACCATCTAAGGGCCGTCGATCCTTCTTTCATGCGGGAGTAAAGGTTTTTCATGGCCTTGTAAACGCATTCTACGGCGCGGTCGTCTTCGGCGTAAACGCCGTATTCGGCAAGCACCTTGCATATCAGAAAATGCGCCCACATATCATAATTGGCGCGTGCTTCATCGGAACACGGGCATATCCAGCCGTCCGGCTGCTGGCGGTCCATTATTGCGGTAAGATATCGCTGAGCCCGCGCGATCATCGCCTTGTCGCGCAGCAGATATGCAAGTGGGATGAAACCGTCGAGCCAGTAGGGAACACGTTCCCAGCCCTCTTTGTCGCCGCCTATCCACGCGCTGTTCTGAACGTCTGGCCACATATTATCCAGGTTCCCTGCGAGCCCTTCCGCCTGTATGCGCAGCTGACGCGCGATCCATCCGGTGGGCCTGATCTCGGAATACTTGAAATTGGAATACATTTTTGTACCGCCTTTATGTAAATGGTTTATAAACTGATATTATTCGCCCGCAGACGCAGTTTCCGCCTCGGATGCAGATTTTTTGCGCTTGAACCTGCGGTCGGGAAGTATTATGAATCTGACTATAAGGTCGAACGGCACCGCAAGCACCAGCGCAAGTATCACGTCAGCGGCGGAATGCTGCTTGATGAACATGGTCGAAAGAGTGATCATCACCGCCATGAACCAAATAAGCGCTTTCCACGGCGTTTTGCCTTTCATGCTGTCGGCAAACGTCATGCGCAGCGCCAGCACGACCGAAACGAGCACGTGCATACTGGGATATATCGAAGTCGGTTCGTCGAACAAATAGATCAGCCGTACGATTAGGCCGGTCAGCCCGCTGCCGGTGTCCGCTACGCGCAGGTCGTGATAAGTGGGGAAGACGGTGCAGAACGCCATGCAGACGTAAAGGGTGAACAGACACCCGACCGCGCACCGCAGAAAATCTTTTTTGGATTCTTTCAGAACATATATCAGGCAGAGCGCGATATAAACGAACCAAAGTATGTAAAACGCTCCGAACTCTTTGACGTAAGGTATCTTATCGTCGAGCGGGATATGGATAAGGTGGCTGCTTGACGGATCCTGTACGATAAGGTGGTCGAGCACGGCGTACCATATTATCTGTGCCGGCCATATCAGCAATATCGCGCTGTACGGGCGCGAAGTGAAAAAACGTATTACTTTTTTTATAAGGTCGATCATTATAAAGCTTCCTTGGTTTTTGTTGTCCGTACCGTCATTCTTCCATCACAGTGTAATCGGAAGGGATGTCGAATATCCCGTCAGATATGTCGTCCGATACTGAAAGCGAGATCACGATCGTGTCCTTTACGGAACTGTCGTAGCTGCGGTATCTTTCGAGCTCATCGAGGATGTTGAAGAACAGAGTGAATTCAAAGCCCTTGGAGTCCACATACTTTTCGTATCTGTAATCGGTGTCGAAAAGCTGTTCCGTGCCCGCCCCCGTCAGCGTGATATCGCCCGTCCACAGCGTCTTTTCAAAGACTTCGCCGTCGTCGTCCGCCACCATGGCAACGCGCGAAAAAGCGTCTAACGTGATCAGCTTTCCGCCCTTGCGCAGATAAGTGACCTTAGAGCCGTAGCTTTCTTCGATCTCGTAATAAACGGAGCCGCCTTTGTGGAATGCGGTCACGGTATAAGGCAGCGCTTCGCCGCCGACGGTGCGCGTTTCGGAAATCCGTATGCGGTATCTGCCGGAAGAGATAGAATCCAAATACGGCTTTGCGAGATTTCCTACAGTCTGTTCCGTTCCGGAAGACGGCTCTTCGGAGCTTTCTTCGGGTTCGGAGCTCTCTTCGACCGGTCCCGCGCTCGGTTCTTCCGAAACGGGCTCGTCCGACGCTTCAAAGCTTTCTTCGGCAGAACTGTCTTCTTCCGGTACGGACGGCTCTTCCGAAGACGAAACCTGATCTTCGGATGATTCCGCAGTAGTTTCTTCGCTTGTTTCGGGGGAAGAGGACGCTTCCTCGGAGACCGGCTCGGCGCTTCCCGATGTGTCGCCGCTGAGTTCGGATACCGAAGAGTTTTCGACCGGAAGCTTGGTGTTGCACGAAACGAGCAGCAGCGCCGCCGCGACCGGCAGTATTATCGCTATCAAAACGTTTCTTTTCATATCATTCTTTTCCCTTGACATATTTTATGATGTCCTCTATTTCCTGCGAACTCTTTTTGGCGTCGCCCGAAAGCTTCTGGCGGCGTTTTTCTATTTCGCCCGAAAGCTCTTTGAGCAGTTCGT
Source organism: uncultured Ruminococcus sp. (assembly GCA_902772845.1). Lineage (GTDB taxonomy): Bacteria > Bacillota > Clostridia > Oscillospirales > CAG-382 > UBA1206. Next base: position 4,651 of record CACYCI010000107.1, on the reverse strand, counting down.
CGACCGATTTTTCGTCGTCGCTCTTTTCGGTTGCTTCGTTTGGTTTCGGTGCGCTGCGTTTTGCGGCATTGTTTTCCATGATTGTGCGTGTCACCGTTTTGGTGAGCGCCGCCGTTTCGCCTGAAGGCGCGTACGAGCGTGAATGAGCGTCTCTGGCATCGCGCAGTATCGCATACGCCTTTTCCAGCGGGATAGCGATCTGATACGGTTTGACGAACAGCTCGGGCAGAACGGGGGATCCTTCCGCAAACTGTCTGCGGAGCTTGGCGTCGTTTATGTTCGGCACGGTTTCCGGATCTAGGATACCTATGGATATGTACGGCTTGTCCCCGCCTTCGATATCGACCTTTGCAACGTTGCTCCAAGGAATATATCCGGCGCCTTCAGTCCCGTTCAAAAGGTCTAAAAAGCCCTCGTCGGAAACGAGCATTGCGTTTTTCGGCGAAAAAAGCTGAACTATCTGGTAGATGAACATACTCAGAAAATACAGCGCGCCCACGGCGCCGACGCAGATGAACATATAGCGCAGGATCGCGTTTTCCACTTTGTAAATGACGAGCGGGACCATCAGACAGTATACCGATGCGGCAGCGAGCGCAAACGCTACCAGCGCGATCCACGGTGTGAGCGAATTACCTTTTTTTATACGGACAAAGTCTTCCTTGCGTGCGTCCATGGTTTCACATCCTTAAAATCGATCTGTGCGGTATCAATAACCGGGTATGGGGTGGCTGAGCACATACGCTTCGTATGCGTCGCGCGCGGCGTTGGACCAGTGGATACCGTCGCCGCTGGAATATTTGTTCAAAAGGTTGCCGACCTCATCCTGTAGCGTTTCCGCAACGTTGAGGTAATAGTAACCGCGTTCCTTGGCGAGTTCCAAAAGATACATGTTGAAATGGTTTATCTTCTGATTGAGCGTACCGATATCGCTGTTAGTATAGTTGCCGTACGCTTCGAGCCCCCAGGGCGGAGCAGAGCAAAGGACTATGATGGAAGAAGGCGAAGCTGCGGATATTTTGTCGAGCAGGGTCTTGTACTGCTCTATGTGCCGTTCGTTGTTTATAAGCGTAATGCCGTTTGTGCCGAGCATGATGTAGATGATCTCGGGCTTAAGCTTTTCGATCCAGTATATTGACGTTTTCTTTTCGCTCGAATGGTTGTATACCGGGTTTTCCACGTATTTTGCAAAATCGCTCACCATAAGCCCGCCCCACGCCAGCACGTCGCAGTCCGTGAGCAGACGGTTCTTCAGCGTCATGTGGTAGGTGATTGAGTCGCCGCAGAAGCAAATGTGTTGAAGATAGCTCTTGTCCACCGGTTCGCGTTCGGTGAGATAAGTGCCTTCAAAACGCTGGAAATCCGCAGTAGTGTACGACATATTCGACGGTACCGTCAGCGCGTAGTCCACTTCCTCGTAAGGGAAGAGCTGCTTGAGCACGGTGTCGTTGGTGCTGTAATATGTCTCCAGATAATCGTCGGTATGCTTGTCTTCCGGTATGCGTTCGCCCACGGGCAAGTAGATATAGTTCGCAACGCCAATGGCGCAGGCGACTGCTATCGAAAGAATGACGTACATCATTTTTTGAAAAATCGTCAAGTTTTACCGCTCCTTTCTCGTCAGGAAAAATAGTCTTCGTCGGGGATCTCGTATTTCGTAAGGTCGATCACCGTGTCGTTGTCATAGATACATGTCACAAAGAGACGGTCGTCGGTCTCGGCGTCGTATATTCCCAAAAACCAGCGCGTGCCGCCGCTTTCGGTCTCCGATACGCCGTCCTGCTCCGCAGGACTTTCGTCCGCCGCAGGCGTTACCGACGACTCTCGGTTGATTATATTGGAATCGAGATCGAAATATAACCCGCCGAACGAAATACGCAGGTATTCGTATTTTATCGCAAAAAAGCCGAGGTTTATGTTTTTTGTGCGTGAAACGCTGTTTTCCACGGCGTATTCCGTGCCTTTGCCGTCGAACACGCGGAATACCAGCGCCCTGTCCGCCGAAGCGGCGCGCACCAGCTCGTGCCCGAGCGCCGTGCAGCTGCGTTTGTCGTCGTCTTCGTCGTACTTTTTTTGCTGTTCAAGCTGGTCAGGCGTGTAAAGACGTCCGCAGTCCTTGCAGTAGCGCAGCTGAGTCCACGCTATTCTCAGCCCTATCTCGTATTCTCCCGCTTTCGGCGCATATACGCAGTTCTTCAACTGAAAAGCGCCTTCCTCGCTCATGAACTCCTTGGGGTAAACGCGGTACAGTTCAAAGCTTTCCGGTGAAGAAGAATAAATCTCACGCGCGGATCCCGAAAGGATCGGCGTCTTTATCAGGGCGTGATCTCTGCGCAGAAAGATCACAAGCAGCACCGATACCCAAACTACGGTCAGCACAGCGTAGAACAGATATTTGAAAGTTTTTTTGATATAAAACTTCGCTCCGCGTTTTCTTTCGGCGGAGTTTTCTACGTCTTCTCCTATGAACAGTTCGTCTTCCATGTTTCCTCTCTTTTTATGCCGTTCGGAGCACCGCTTGACATAATGTTTACGGTTTACCGACATTATTTTTGCATAACGGATCTAATATACAAAAGCCGGGATCGAGCAAATATGTGGGAAAATCGGCACACTTATCCACATTATCCACATAGTTATCCACATTTATTCGCAAAAAATGGATAGAAAACCGGCTGATTATGTCAATTAAGCGCCTGTTTAACCAAAATACTTTTTGTCAAGAGTGCGCAGCTGAAGCGCCAGCGCGATATGGCTTTTTTTGATCAGTTCACATTTGTCGAAATCCGCTACGGTGCGTGCCACCTTCAGGATCCTGTCGTAGCTTCGCGCCGAAAGCGAAAGCGATTCGAACGCCCGTTTAAGAAGCTGGGATCCGCCTTCGTCCAGCACGCAGAACTTGCGTATCTGCGCGGGCGTCATAAGCGCGTTCGCCATGGCGGGGTCTCCGAAACGCCCGGCGGCGAATTCGCGCGCGGCGCGGACTCTTTCACGCATGGCGGCGCTCGGTTCGGAAGGAGCTGTCGCCGAAACGCCGGAATAATCCAGCGACGGGACTTCCACCTGTATGTCTATCCTGTCGAGCAGGGGACCCGATATTTTTGAAACGTAGTTCCTGCGCGAAATATCCGAGCAGGTGCACGGGTGCGTGGGATGTCCGTACCAACCGCATTTGCACGGATTCATTGCGCAGACCAAAATGAAAGAAGCGGGGTAGTCGACCGTTCCGCTGACGCGGGTTATATGTATACGGCGTTCCTCCAGCGGCTGGCGCAGGACTTCCGTGACCGATTTGTCGAATTCGGGGAACTCGTCCAGAAAAAGCACGCCGTTATGTGCCAGCGATATTTCGCCCGGCTTGGGTGATTTTCCGCCGCCCGCCATGCCTGCGGCCGACATATTGTGGTGGGGCGAACGGAACGGCCGCGCCGAAACGAGCGCGCAGTCCGAGGGAAGTATGCCCGCGACGGAATGTATCTGAGTAGTCTCTATGGATTCGGCGAGCGAAATGGGGGGCAGTATCGAAGGTATGCGCGACGCAAGCATGCTTTTGCCTGAGCCGGGCGGCCCTATCATGAGCACGTTGTGCGAACCGGCGGCTGCGATCTCGAGCGCCTTCTTGGCTGTTTCCTGACCCTTGACGTCGCAAAAATCAAGCGCGTGATACGCGGTCATCCGGTCGAAACTGTCGAACGAAAACACGGTCTTTTCTATTTTTTCTTCGCCGCGGAGCGCCTTTATGAGCTGCGAGACGTTCTTGACGGGGAACACGTCGATCCCGTCCGCCGCGCTCGCCTCGGGCGCGTTCTGTTCGGGAAGGTAGATCTCTTTTATTCCGGCTTTGCGCGCCGCCAGCGCCATGGAAAGCGCGCCGTTTATCGGTCTGAGCTCGCCGGTCAGCGAAAGCTCCCCGGCGAACGCTTTTCCTTCTGTTTCCAGATTTCCGCACTTTTCTTCATCCGCCAGCGATATAAGTATGGGCAGGTCGAACGACGAGCCCTCTTTGCGCACGTCGGCCGGAGCGAGATTTATTGTCACCTTGCCGGTCTTGAGAACGAGCTGCGAGCTGCGCGCCGCGGCGCGGACGCGGTCAAGCGCCTCTTTTACGGCGGTATCGGGCAGACCTATAAGCGAAACGTACGGTTCTGCGGAAGAGAAGCGGTCTGTTTCGACCACCACCGGGATCCCGGTTATGCCGTTGAGTGCAAAAGTGTTTATTACTTTTACCATATAGCCGTACCTCCGCAGAATTATACACATTCATTATAACACGCTTCTTCCGCGTTTTCAATAGTTATTTTTTTTACGCCGCCGGGCGCAAATAAAATAACAAAAAAATGCAAAAAGATATTTACAACCGCAAAAAGATGTGCTAAAATGTATTGAATAAATAAATTCGGAGGTTTGTTTATGGCAATCAGAAAAAAGATATCCATGGACGGCAACAACGCAGCCGCTCATGTGTCCTACGCTTTTACGGAAGTAGCGGGTATTTATCCCATCACCCCTTCTTCCCCTATGGCGGAATACGTTGACAAATGGTCGGCGGAAGGTCGTTTGAACCTGTTCGGCCAGACTGCCAAGGTGGTCGAAATGCAGTCCGAAGGCGGCGCTTCCGGCACCGTGCACGGCTCTCTTTCGGCAGGCGCTC
>CACYCI010000106.1 GCA_902772845.1 uncultured Ruminococcus sp. | reverse complement strand
GGTAGAGGGCTACACCGCGAGCGAGCAGGATATGTTCTGGCATTCGCTGACCGTGGAAGAACACGTCGCCCACTATATGGCTGAAGGGCTTTCCAAAATGGATGCCATGAAAGCCGCCGCATCAGACCGCGGCGTGGGCAAAGGCGAGATATATAAAATAATGAATAACGCAAAATAGCAAAACGCTCCGGAACATCCTGATCCGTTCCGGAGCGTTCGTTTTTTTATCCTCTGCGTTCTTCGATAAGCGGCTGGTCCCAAAACACCTTACCGCCGTTTGCGTCGGAGAGCGAATCGATCTTTTCGCGCAGATACGAAAGCAGTTCTTTTTCGCGCTTTGCAGACCTTCTTCCGCGCGCGGAATACGCGGTATCGGTAAAGACAGCGTCGTAACTGATGCCGAAATCCGAGGCGTCGTCGTGCCTGAAAAAGCTGACGGAATACTCGTATTTTATATTCCCCGCGTCGCTTTCGGCGGTGAGCCGCACCGCCGCGCCGTGCCTGGGAACTCCGTTGAATTCGCCTTCTGCGGCGTAATAACAGCAGAATACGTCAATGACTTTCATTATTTTCTCCTCCATTTTGTGTTACGGCTTTTGCCGTACGCTTGCGCCTGCCGCATACGAGTACCGCCACGCCGGCGCCTTCCGCAAGCGAAGCCGCGAGTATTATGATCAAAGCAAAGCCGGGCAAACGCGATTTTCTTTCCGTTACCGTGACCGCGCCTTTGACTGCTGTAGGAAGATATTCGAGCACGCCGTCGCCGTTAAGGTCCAGAGCTCCTGTCGTAACGGTGAATTCATCCGTCCCTGCGTTGACGCCTATAAGTATATCGGGTTCTTCGATCTTTGCGACCTGCGAACGCCCGTCCATCACAAACGTGCCGGAAACGTTATACAGCTTTTCGGTGTTCAGCAGCTCCGAAAGCGCAAACGTCTGATCTGTACTGACGGATATGCTTATTTTGCCCAACGGATAACGCGAAGGATCTACGGTGAGAGTGCCGAGATATATATCGACTATATATCTTGATGTGACGTCGTTCCCTTCGGCGTCGACGATACGGAACCCGGAAATACGGTTTTCTGTACTGCCGCAATACAGCTGTTCCGAAACAAATTTGCATTCCGCGTTATGCCCTTCTGCGAGCGCGCCGCCGATAAGGGTCAGAGTTTCCGAACGGAGATACTCGCCGTCGAACGGTTTTTCGGCGCTTGACGTCACGAACACCGCGCGGCGGTACACCACGCCGTTTTCGCCCGTAACGCTGCCGTAAGGGTCGTATGCGTCTTCGCCCGGAGCTCCGCCGAAAAATCGGACGTTTTCGAACGGAACGACCTTTACCGGCATTATGATCTTTATTTCTTGATATCCGACGGCTTTTGTGAATTTATCGACCCCGACGTCATACGAGCAGACGAGCTCCCCTTCACCGGTGAACACGCCCGTATAAATGTTGTCGCCGCTCCGTTTGAGAAGTTTGCTCACGCCCGAGGTGTCGAAACTGACGCTCGATTTGGAAAAGTCGATCAGCTTTGATATCGCCGGCGGTATAACGTCCGCGGGAGCGGCGAAGGCGCCTTTGCCGCCGACGCAGATCCAAAGCGTTTCCGCCGTGATCTCAACAGGCAGTATCTCGACGTACGCCGCGCTTTCCGCGATATGATAACTCCTTGTGACGTCTTTGCCGCTGGCGTTCACTATGCGGAACAGCTGCTGCGGCGTGTTATACACGCCCGCATAAATATGCTCGGTACGGGCGAAGTCATATACTATACGGTCGCCTTTTTTCAGCAACTCTTCGCCTATGACGCGGAATTCCGTTATGGAATGCGGCTCGCCGTCGAAAGTGACCGAAACGCTTTGAGGGATAATGTGGATCATATCGTACTGCATATAATTCCCGGAACTGCCGCTACCGGCGTAAGCAGGCGTAACATCCATAGGCGCCCAGCCGAGTCCGGGCAAATATATTTCCACCCACGCGTGCATGTCGGTAGTATAAAAATGAGTAAGGGTTTCGGAACCTTCGGTATACACCGAAATGCCAGTGGTATAGCGCGCCGGGATACCGAACGCGCGGTACATGAGAGTAGCTGCGGAAGCGAACTGTGAACACACTCCAAGCTTGCTTTCGGTAAGGAAATACAGCACCTTGTCGACGCCGGCTGGCGCTTCGGGGAATTCGTACGAATAACTTGCGGCGTTCTTTATATATTCGGCTATGGCGGAAATCAGCTCATAGCCCGTGCCGCCGACTCCCGCCTCTTTTGCCAGCGCGAGCAGCTCACGGCTGAGAGAAGGATCTATGCGCAGATAGTTGTCGTTCACAAAATCTGTGTACGAGTTGTCGCCTTCAAGCTCCTGCGATATCTTATAAAGCGTCCCGAAAAGAGGCGGAGGGATGTTCCTGTAACGGTGGCTCAGCCCGAACAAGTTGGGTGCTTCAGTATCGTCGCACGTATAACCGATATACGAGTAATACGGCACGGCGAGCGATTTCTGTTCTTTTGAGAACGCGACCAGCACCGAATTGCTTTCATGTAAGCCGTATTTGCTCAAAGCATAATACATATTATCCGAAACGCTTCCGCAATAGGGCTCGGCGTCATTCCATTTGCCGTCGTAATCGCCGAAGCTCTTTATGCGGAGCAGTATCCTTCCGCCCGCCTTGCTTTTTACGTAGCCGAGTTCGCTCCTTTTAGGGTAGCCGGGTGACGAAAGCTCGCCGGAAAGCGTTATCTCACCGGGAGGATCGGTCGAAATACCCGGGTCGGGATCTTCGCCTTGAGAAGCGGCGTCGACCATGCGGTCAAGATCCTCGTCCGCCAAAACGCCGAAATCGTATGTTATATCGTAGCAGAACGAAACGTCAGTCAGAAAATCGTCGAGCCGGTTGATCTTGGCGGCAGCGTTCTGTTTGAGTTCTTCGACAGTGGACGCCTTTATATCGCCCGGCCTGATAAGCTCATCGGCTTTTACGACGCGGCCTTGAATATCGGTATAAGTACAGTGGAACACCAAAAGATATTTATCGTAGCTGACAAGCGTTACCGCAAGCTTGATCGGACGCGGCTTGATATCGATTTTTCCGTATACGTATTGGATATCGTAATTGTCCGCAAGCGGAGTGACGCCGTCGGTATATACGCTCCCGGCGCCGAGCTGCGGATCGGGTCCTATTTCGACCGTGAAACTGTTATCGAACTTACCCGCCATACTGAACGAATCGAAGGTATAGTCGCCCAAAGCGTGGCCTTGGGCGAGCGAGCCGCCCGTGACGGTGAAATCGGGCGCGGAGTGAAATTCGCCGTCGTATGCGAATTCGGCGTCGCAGCTGCTTAGCACGAGCCTGCGGCGTATTATTTCCACAACGCCCGGTTTCAGTTTTATATCATAATTTGCAGTGCGGTCGTTCCCGGAAGCGTCTGTTACGGTGAAAACGGCGCTGTTACGGTATTTCCCCGCCGCCCAGAAAACTCCGTTCCATTCGACGCTCAGCTCATGCCCCGCAACGAGCGTCCCTTCGTTTACGATATATTCGTGCGGCTCGTCGTGTACCTTTCCGTCGAATTCCGTGCTGAACGATTCGGTCTCGATCTGTAAGACCCGCCGTTTTACGGTAAGCGTCCCGGCGACCGGAGTTATGCGGTAATACTCAGTCACGTCCGTTCCGCCGTTGAACACCGAGATCCCGGAGATATTCGTAACAGTGCCGGCTTCGGTGAGCGAGCACGGCTCCGTGCGCAGCTCGTCGGAATACGGCAGCGGGCGGTCAACGACGCATTCGGGCGAAACGAGCGGCAGCGAATCATAGGTCTTTTCGGCGGAAGCAAAGGTGACTTTGAGCGCGCGCGGCGTTACGCTGACGCGCTGATGCGCGCCGCTTATATCGTAGCAGTCCGT
>CACYCI010000105.1 GCA_902772845.1 uncultured Ruminococcus sp. | reverse complement strand
TGTCTATTTGGACATAGAATAAGCTTGCTTTAAAAGGCGAAGGAAAAGCGCTTCCGCGTGATTGCGGAAGCGCTTTTTATAAGCATAGCAGGTTTACATAATTTCTTTGAGCTTAGAATATATCTCGCAGAGCGGAAGCCCCACGACGTTGAAATAATCGCCGTCGATGCGGCTGACGAAAACCGCCGCCCTTCCCTGGATCCCGTAAGCGCCCGCTTTGTCCATCGGCTCGCCGGTGGCGATATAATCTTCTATCTCGCGTTCGGAAAGCGTGCGGAAGGTGACTTCCGTCACGACGCAGCCGATGTATTCGGCGTTGCCTTTTATCAGCGCGTAGCCGGTGCAGACGCTGTGCGTAGTTCCCGAAAGGCGTGTGAGAATGCGTTTGGCGTCGGCGGCGCCGTGAGGTTTGCCTATTATCTCGCCGTCGGCATATACCACGGTATCCGCGCCGAGCACAACGTCTTCCGCGCCGGCGAGCGGTGCGACCGCGCGCGCCTTATACAGCGCGCTTTGCGCGGCGTATTCCCGCGGGGGAAGCGTTTTGGGCGGATTGATCTCGTTTTCGGCGGGGATCACGCGGAATTTTTCGCCGGTAAGTTTAAGCAGCTCCCTGCGGCGAGGGGAGGCGGATGCGAGTATGAGCAAACGTATCAACTCCTAACGCACAAGATTTTACCACAGACGTGCAAAAAAGTAAAGTGCTTTGCGAATATCGGCATCAAAAGCGGCATATTTTATCACGGTGTTTTATATGCAGATAACCGTTATAGGAAACAGAAAGCACAGGAGTTTCACGGCGGTGACCATTGCCTTTCTGGCAGCAATGTTCGCAGTAGCTCTTTTTGCCGCGGGAGAGCACGCAAAGAAGGATGCAAGCGTAACCGCGGGCAAGCCGGTTGCATTCGTGGCGACAGAAAGCAAGATATACACCGTGATCTGCCGCGGTACCGGAAGCCGCGAAAACCGCGCGTTAGCGTTGGAAATATTCAAAGGGTTCGGCATAAAAGCGGTCTTCTTTACAGACGCGGGCGAGCTGGAAAGCAGCGAAGAAGCCGCGCGCGAAATAATAGCGGCAGGCCACGTGCTGGGGCTCGACTGTTCAGGCACTTCGGGCATGAACAAAAGCGAATTTCTGAGGTGGCTGGCAAAGCAGAACGACCGTTTTTACGACGCGACCGGCAGACGCCCGAAATACTGTCTTGCCGGGGAAGAAGCATGCAGATACGCTTTCGACGCCTGCCTTACTTACGGGCAATACTGCGTGTCTTCGGCAACGGACGTAAAAAACGGCGCGGAGACGATAAAAAGAGGCGACATAGTTTACTGCTTTTTGGATAAAAAAGACCGCCTTTACGCTTTTGCGCAGGCGGCTGCGCGCGCCGCGTCCGGAGGGCTTACCCCATGTTCCATGAAAGAACTGCTTGCCGGATACGAAGAACGCGTATTTTCGTAAAAATCAGGCGCCGGGCTGTGCACCCGGCGCGATTTTATTTTTGCACGTTAACGTTTTGTTTCCATTATGCTCTTATAAGCGGGGCGGATGATCTTTTCTGCGCTTATTATCTCTTCTATGCGGTGAGCGCTCCATCCGACTATACGGGCGACCGCAAAAATGGCGGTATAAAGCTCTTTGGGGATCCCCAGCATATCGTAAACGAAGCCGCTGTAAAAATCCACGTTGGGACTTACGCCCTTATAGATACGGCGCTTTTGCGCTATGACGAGCGGAGCGAGTTCTTCCACACAGGAGTACAGAGCAAGGTCGGCTTCCCTTCCCTTGGCTTTTGCCAGCGCGCTGACGTATTTCTTGAACATGCGCTCACGCGGGTCGGAAAGCGAATACACGGCGTGCCCCATCCCGTAGATTAGCCCGGATCGGTCGAACGCCTCTCGGTCGAGTATGCGAGAAAGATAATCGGCTATCTCCTCTTTGTCTTCGCGGTCGCGGACGTTGGCGCGTATGTCGTCTATCATCTCCGTGACCTTTATATTCGCTCCGCCGTGGCGCGGGCCTTTGAGCGAAGACATAGCCGCCGCCATTGTCGAATAAGTGTCCGAGCCGGACGACGTGACGACGCGCGTGGTAAACGTGGAATTATTACCTCCGCCGTGTTCCATGTGAAGGATGAGCGCGGTGTCGAGCACCTTGGCTTCGAGCGAAGTGTAGTTCTTATCCGGCCTAAGCAGACTCAAAAACACTTCCGCGGCGGAAAGACCGGGTCCGGGGCGGTGTATATACATGCTGCCGTTGTTTTCGTAATGGTTGTAGGCGTGATACCCGTATACCGCAAGCAGCGGGAATTCGCTTATCAGCTGGACGCATTGGCGCAGCGAGTTCGCCACGGAAGCGTCTTTTGCGGAATAATCGTAAGAGGCGAGCGTGAGTATGCTGCGCGTCATCGAATTCATTATATCCTCGGACGGTGCTTTCATTATGACGTCGCGCGTGAAATTGGTGGGGAGCGAACGCGCCTTGAAAATACATTCGTTGAATTCGGCGTACTCTTCATCCGAAGGCATATCGCCCATCAGAAGCAGATAGGTGAGTTTTTCAAAGCCAAGCTCTCCACTCAGGCCGTCAATAAGCTCTTCTACGCGGTAGCCGCGGTACCAAAGCTCGCCGTCGCACGGGATCTGCCTGCCGTTTTCTTCCCGAAAAGCCACGATGCGCGAAATATTCGTAAGCCCTGCAAGCACTCCGTTGCCGTCGCGGTCGCGCAAGCCGCGCTGAACTCCGTACTGTTCGTACAGTTCGAGCGGAACGGTGTCGTTCATTCGGCACACCGCCTCTTTTGCGGTGAAATATTCTTTGTATGCGCCGTTGTACATTTTATCTGCCTCCTTTATTACAAATTTCGCATAAACGATTATATATATACATTTTACAGTATTATTTTGTATTTTTCAATAACAAAATGTATATACAATGAAAACTCCTGCGCCGCCCCGGCATTTTTTGAATGGCGGAGCTGCGTTACGAGCAAAACACCGGCTCCGCTTTTTTGTAAAAACTATTTACAAAACGCCCAACATATGCTAAAATGATATATCATTTACGGAGGTGTTTTTTATGTTTCCTATAGGTGTACAGTTGTATTCGGTGCGCGACGCCGCGGAAAAAGATTTCTACGGCACGCTCAAACAAATAAAAGAGATGGGCTACGACGGCGTTGAATTCGCCGGCCTTTACGGTCATTCCCCCGAAGAAGTCAAGTCGTGGCTGGCGGAGCTCGGTCTTTCCGCCGTATCCGCACACGTTTCGATCGACGAAATGCTCGCCGATCCCGACAAGCTGTTTTCCGACTACGCGCTTATCGGCTGCAAATACATAGCCGTCCCGTATCTCGTAGAAAACCGCCGTCCCGGTTCCGACGGCTTTGAGCAGACCGTGAAGGACATTGCTTTTCTTACCAAAAAAGCCGCCGCTCACGGCTTGCAGATGATGTATCACAATCACGATTTTGAATTTGTGAAAATCGACGGCAAATACGGTTTCGATATCCTGTACGATTCCATACCGGAGCTTGCAACCGAGCAGGACACCTGCTGGGTCAACGTAGGCGGCGAGGATCCCTGCAAATATCTGATAAAATACACAGGCCGCGCTCCCGTGGTGCATCTTAAAGATTTTGTGATGAAAAACCGCAGCGCCAAATCCGGCCTTTACGAACTGATAGGCATAGTTCCGACCGAACGTCAGGCAGATGAAGGCGATTTTGCGTTCCGCCCCGTGGGATACGGCGTGCAGGACGTTCCCGCCATACTCGCAGCCGCGGCGGCAGCTGGAAGCAAATGGATCATTGTGGAGCAGGACCGTGAATGCCTGGGCTGGAGTTCGCTGGAATGCGTTAAAAAATCGGTGGATTTTCTTAAAACGGTCAATAAATAATTCGGCATAAAGGAGACATTTTATATGACATTAGTCGTTCTTGCCGCCGGTCTGGGAAGCAGATACGGCGGAGAAAGCAAAAAGCAGATCGATATCATAGGTGAAAACGGCGAAATACTTATGGATTATTCGATCTTCGACGCCATGCGCGCCGGGTTCGACCATATCGTTTTGCTCATAAAACGCAAGCACGCGGAAATATTCCGCGAAAAAGTCTGTGCAAAATTCGAAGGCAAGATCAAGGTGGATCTGGCTTTTCAGGATGACGACGCGTTCTGCGGGGCGTACGCAATGCCGGAAGAACGCAAAAAGCCCTGGGGCACCGGCCATGCGCTGCTCTGCTGCCGCGACGCGGTAGGCAACGATAACTTCGCCGTAGTCAACGCCGACGACTTTTACGGCTATAACGCATACCGTCTGGCGTACGAGCACCTTTCCCACGCGAAAAAAGGCGAATACGCAATGATCGGCTACCTCGTCCGCAACACCGTAACCGATGAAGGCGGCGTTTCACGCGGTGTATGCGTTGTGAGCCCCGACGGATATCTCAAACACATAACCGAAACGCACGAGATCACAAAAGGTCCGGATTACATATACTACCCCACGCCTTCCGGCAACGTTAAGCTGGAACCGGACACCGTGGTGTCGATGAATTTCTTCTGCTTCACTCCGGATTTCTTCGGCATCCTCGAACGCGGATTCGGCGATTTCCTGCAGGAAAACGAATCCAACCTCAACAAGTGCGAATTCTATATCCCGCTCGCGGTACAGACCGCAATAGACGAAGGCGAAAAGCTCCGCGTCTATTCCACGCCGGATAAATGGTTCGGCGTCACCTATATCACCGACAAGCCGGTCGTGATAGAAGGCATAGCCGGTCTTACCGACGCAGGACTCTACCCGCGCAAGCTCTGGTAAAACGCGCAAAGCAAAACACGCCCTCGATGCGCTTGCGATAGAGCAGGTATCCCGATCTTTCTTTTGATTTGTGAACCTGTCTGATCTGTATAATATCCTTCCGCATAAAT
>CACYCI010000104.1 GCA_902772845.1 uncultured Ruminococcus sp. | reverse complement strand
GCTCGCGCTGCTTGCTTTCGAGCTCTGCATTATGCGATTCCTGCGCGCGCTCCAGCTTTTCGCTGAGCAGTTCGCATTGTTCGCGGTAATGTTCGCGTTCCGAAAAGACCCGCTTGATCTCGTCGTCTTTTTCGGTGATCGCGCGCAGATGCTCGGCGTTGAGTTCGAGCAGGAACGCGTCTATATCTTTCTTTTTATAACTTTTAAGTACCAGTTCGCTCATGATATGCACCGCCGTTCGGTTTTTGTTTTATTTTACATTATTTTATATCATTTTATCGCCTTTGTCAATGATTTATTCGGTTTTAGGCGCATATACATATACGGGTGTGTGGAAATATGCTTAAACAACTGCACGCGGTGCTGTGGGGACCGCCCACGGCGGTGCTTCTGTGCGCGTTCGGCGCGTACTTTACTTACAAAAGCAAATTCAGGCAGATACACGTTTTGCGGATCGTCCGCGAACGCGCGCGTGAGCTGGGAAGGCGCGAAGGAGGTATCCCCGCCGGGGCAAGTATGGCGACCGCGCTGGGCGGCACGGTGGGGATAGGCAGCGTCGCCGGCGTGGGGCTGGCGCTGGCTGCCGGCGGCGCGGGAAGCATTTTTTGGATGTGGGTGACCGGATTTTTGGGGTGCATGCTCAAGTTCGCCGAAACGGCGGTCGCCGTGGAATACCGCACAGACGCGAACGGTATCGCCGCCGGAGGCGCCATGTACGCTCTGCGCGCTGCCGGAAAGCGCCGCGCTGCCGCCGCGTTTGCCGTTCTGTGCGTTTTGGCGTGCTTTGGGACCGGCGCGCTGACGCAGGCGAACGCGGTCGCCCGTGCGGCTGAAATGAACGGGATCCCTGCGACCGCGACCGGCGTTGTTTTTGCTTTGTGCGTGATCGCGGCCGTGCGCGGAGGCAGAAAATCCATAGCGCGTTTTTCCGCGTGGGCGGTCCCCGCGGCGGGCGCGGTCTACCTTCTGGCGGCGACCGCCGTGATAGCGGCGCACGCTTCGCTTTTGCCGCAAGCGCTGGAAGACATTTTTGTTTCGGCTTTCGGGCTGCGCCAGGCGGCGGGCGGAATAGGCGGCTCGGCGGTGGTTATGGCGGCTATACGGACCGGCGTCGTGCGCGGCGTGTATTCTTCCGAATGCGGCATGGGCTCGTCGCCGATTGTGCACGCTTCCAACAATACGGCGCTGCCGCACACTCAGGGCGACTGGGGAGTGCTTGAAGTTTACGCCGACATTTTTGTCTTTTCCACGCTGACCGCGCTCGCCATGCTCGTGTGCGGCACAAATTCGGCGTACGTCGTTTTCGCTTCGTCGTTCGGCAGAGCCGGATCTGTAATATACGTCCCGCTGACGGCGATATTCGGCTTTGCCGCCGCGGTGAGCTGGTGTTTTTATGCCGAAAGCGCGGCTGAATATCTGCGCCCGCAAAGCAGAACGCTGCCCAAGCTGATAAGGGCGGGCGCGGCGGCCTGCGCGTACCTGGGCGCCGTGGCAAACGGCGAAGACCTGTGGTACGCCGCGGATATAATAAATCTGTTTATGGCAATACCCAACTTGTATTTACTGTTTATAAAGAGAAAGGAGATCTGCAGGTGGTTTACGACAGATCGCGCCTGAACGCCGGCGGCGCAGCGGGGCTGACCGAAGAGGAAGCCGAAGCGCTGCTTAAAAAATACGGCGAAAACGTAATTTCCGAAAAAAAGCGCGGCGGATTTTTGAAAAAGCTTGCGCTTTCGTTCGCCGATATCATGACGCTCGTGCTTTTCGCCGCCGCCGGGGTATCGTTCGCCGTGGCGAAAATCCGCGGCGAAAGCGCCGCCGATTCGTACATAATACTTGCGATAGTGTTCCTTAACGGCGTTATTTCCGCCTTTCAGGAGCTGCGCGCGGAAAGAGCTCTGGACGCGCTGAAGACGCTTTCGGCGCCCGAATGCACGGTCATCCGCGACGGAACAGAAAAGCGCGTTCCCGCACGGCTGGTAGTGCCGGGCGATTTGATCCGCATGGAAAAGGGCAACTCTGTCCCCGCCGACGCGCGTCTGCTGAAAAGCCGCGCGCTGCGCGCCGACGAAGCCGCGCTGACGGGCGAATCCGGCGGCGTGGAGAAATCCGCAAGCGCTGAAGTCGGCGAAGGCAACGGTTTTTCGGCGGGAATGGTCTACGCCGGAACGGTGATAGTTTCGGGCAGCGCATTAGCGCGCGTGACCGCTACGGGGATGCGTACGCGCATGGGCAGGATAGCCGAAATGCTCATGACCGAAGAGAGTCCGCGCACGCCCATGCAGACGCGGCTCGCCGGAATATCGGCAAAGCTGGGCAACGCCGCGCTGGGGATATGCTTTGTGATATTTCTGCTTTCGCTGTTAAAGGGGGTGCCCGCGCCGGACGCGTTTTTGAATTCGGTGAGTCTGGCGGTGGCGGCGATCCCCGAAGGTCTGCCCGCCGTGGTCACGATAATGCTTTCGGTGGGCGTTACGGAAATGGCGCGCCGCAGAGCCGTTATAAAAAAGCTGCCCGCAGTTGAAACGCTGGGCTGCGCCACGGTCATATGCTCGGATAAAACGGGTACGCTGACGGAAAACAAGCTTAAAGTCACCGCCGCCGAAGGCGACAGAAAGCTGTTGGCAAAGCTTTTCGCGCTGTGCAACCGGCGCGATTCGCCCACCGAAAACGCCCTTTGGGAATTTGCCGAAAAGCAGCTTGGCAAAGACGGGCTTTATTCCCTGCCGCCTATAGTGCGCGAGATACCGTTTGAACACGAGACGCGCGTTATGACGACTTTCCACCGCCAATCCGACGGAAGCTGTATCGCCGTGATGAAAGGCGCGCCCGAGGAGGTGGCGCGTTTCTGTGGCGGGAACGCAAAGCAAAGCGCAGGGTTGGCAGAAAAAGGTCTGCGCGTGATAGCCGCCGCATATTGCATGGTCAAAGACGAAAATGTTTCGCCTTACGGTCTGCGCTTTACCTACGCGGGTTGCGCGGGGATGAGCGACGAGCCGCGCCCCGAGGCGTACGAAGCCGTGAAAGCGTGCAAGCGGGCGGGGATAAAGGTGGTCATGATAACCGGCGACCACCCCGACACCGCGTTCGCCATAGCGCGCAAGCTCGGCATAGCGTCTTCGCCCGGCGAAGTGGCGACGCAGGCGCAGATAGAAGCGGCAGACGACGGAGCGCGGCGGGACGCTATTCTGAAAACGCGGGTGTTCGCGCGCTCCGCGCCCGAATTCAAGGTGAAGATAATACGCGCCTACAAGGACGCGGGCGAGATCTGCGCCATGACCGGCGACGGCGTGAACGACGCGCCCGCGCTGAAAAGCGCGCACATAGGCTGCGCCATGGGGAAAAACGGCACGGACGTCGCGCGCGAGGCGTGCGACATGATACTTACCGACGACGATTTTTCCACCATAAAGGAAGCCGTGCTCATAGGCCGCGGCATATACGAAAACATACGGCACGCGGTACATTTTCTGATATCGTGCAATATCGGCGAGATATTCGCGGTGTTCGCCGCGCTTTTGCTTGCGCTGCCCGCGCCGGTATCCGCCGTGCAGCTTTTATGGGTGAACCTTGTGACCGATTCCCTGCCCGCCATTGCGCTTGGACTGGAAAAGCCGCGTCCGTTCCTTATGGAACGCCCGCCGGTGAGACCGGATTCGCCGCTTTTCGGCAAAGCGGAAAAACTGCTGATAGCGCTCGAAGGGCTTGCGGTTGGCGCCTTTACGCTGCTGGCGTGCGCGGCGGGCGGCGAGCACGCCGGAGGCACGATGGCGTTCGGCGTGCTTTCGTTCACCCAGCTTTTCCATTCCTTCAACGTCCGCAGCGACCGTCCGCTGTTCTGCTCCGGCATAAACCTTCCGCTCGCGCTGGCGTTCGCCGTTTCCGCGGCGGCACAGCTTGCCGCGATGACGGTCCCGCCGCTCATGCGCGTGTTTTCCACGGTCACGCTGACATACGCTGAGTGGGGCGTGACGCTGGCGATATCGGCTGCCATACTCGCCGCGGGCGAGTGCGCAAAGCTTTTCGCCTACGGCGCGGCGCGGCGGGCAAAAAAGCTTGCAAAAACGCGCGCGGTATGATATAATCGCCCAAGAGGTGAAAAATATGACTTTGAAATACAAAAAATACGGCGTTGCCGAACCGCCTTTTGCGCTTTTGGGCAAGGCGATCATAAAAGACGGAGAGGTGCGGCTGCCGTGGTCCTACGGCGGTATTTCGTTTGCGTTCCGCGGCAGAGGCGTTATTCTGGAAATGGGCGGACACTATGACAACGAATGTGACTACCTGCGCGTTGAGATAGACGGCGCCGCGGTCAAATATCCGGTCTGCGGCAGCGCGGTGCGCATAGTCACTCCGCCGGCGGAAGAAGGCGAACACACGGCGCGCGTTATACGTGTGACCGAGGGGCTGCAGCCGCTTTGCATAAAAAGCGTGACCGTGGCAGGCGAAGACCCCGCCGTCACCGGACCCGCTCCGCGCGCTAAAAAGGATCTTATGTTCATAGGCGATTCCATCACCTGCGGTTACGGCGTGGACGCGCCCGGCGATGTCCCCGGCTTTAACACTTTTGAAGAAGACTGCACTTTGACCTACGCATATATGGCCGCGCGCGCGATAGGCGCCGAGATACTTTTCACCGGCGCTTCGGGCAAGGGCATTGCCGCCAACTGCATGGGCAACCGCGAAGATATGACCTTGATCCAGGCGTTCGAATGGGAGGACCACCAGGGCGGCGAATGGGATCCCGCCGGGTACGTTCCCGACGCGGTAGTGATAAACGCCGGCACGAACGACGCCTGGGGCGGTGTAACCGACGAAGAGTTTTACGCCGCCGGTATGGCTCTTCTTGCCGGAGTGCGAAAAAAATTCCCGCACGCGCCTATACTCTGGGCGTACGGGATAATGGACGTTACAAAACTGAACTGCATAAAGCGGATAACCGAAGATTTTGACCGCAAAAACGGAAAAACGTATTTTTTGGATTGCGGCTGTATGTCGGCGCACGACGGCGAAGTGGGCGGCGGCGGGCACCCCAACGTGAACACGTCACTGCGTGTGTATCCGCTGCTTGCGGAAAAGCT
>CACYCI010000103.1 GCA_902772845.1 uncultured Ruminococcus sp. | reverse complement strand
CAATTTTCAAAATCCCTTATATATCAAGGGTTTCCGGCTCCGGGGTTGAGAAACGGCAATCTTGGTTTTGAGTCTGTCAAGCCTGCCAATTCCATCACACCAGCTTGCGAATATGTATTATAACAGACCGGGCAAGGAAAATCAAGTGTTTTTCAAGAGAAAGGCAGACTTTTTTGAAAAGTACGGAAATATGCGTAATGACACGCGGAAAACAAAAGATAATAACGCAATAATCTGCTTTCATGTTTTGCTTTTATCGTCTTCCCTGCCTTGACCGCCGTTCTTTTTGAGCATTTCGTTTATGTCTTCCAAAGCGTGTCTTTCATATGCGTTGGCGAATTTCAATATCAGAAATGCTACCAGCAACCCCCATAGTGTCAGTCCTACTGGAATGACTATCAAAATCCAGATGCTCAGACTTCTGTAACCGCTATACAACAACAGAGATATGCCATACGCTATCAAAGACATTCCGGCGCATAGGCCTGTTATCTTCAAAGTCCTCACGGCTTTTGTATCGCTTTTTTTGAACACCACATAATTATAATACGCATTGAACAAACTGCACGCCAATGCGATAATGATGCTCCTGCGATCGATGATCGCTTTTTCCCGTAAAATAAGATCGATCAGCAGCAATGTCAGAACGGCTGTACCGAATGAGCGGAAGAACATACGTAAAAAGCCAAGCTTATTTTTGTCAGACATTTTCACACCTCAACTTATTTCTTATTTCCCGGACGTAATGCCTTGATACTACGAGCTTTTCGCCGGAATACAATACAGCGATCAGCTTGCCGTATTGTGCGCGCTGTATCATGCGGACCTTATGAAGATTGACTATTACTGATTTCGATATCCGTTGGAACGACGTTTTGGCAAGCATTTCTTCTATTTTATAAAGGCGCAGGCCGGTCTGATATATCTGATCGTGAGTATAGAAGAATATGCTGTCGTCGACCGTCTCGAAATATAAGATATCAGGCAAAGAGACAAAATGGATCTCGCCATCCCGCCTTCCGACAAAAGTGTCGGCAAGCACGCCGAGCCCGGAAACGGCATCGTAAAGCTCAGGCGTTTTCTTTTTACAGATAACGCGGATCTCTGTTCGTTCTATATTCGGATCCTCAATGATTTGTATCTGCATCTGTTTCCCCCCTCATAAAATAATATCAACGCTGACAATGATATCATACACTGTCTTCCGGACTATTTCAAGCGGTTTTCTCCCAAATGCACGCAGGAGGGTGCAAAATGCTCTTTTTTCTTTTAAAGAACGAACAATGAGTGCTTTTTTCTGAATATTCCGCGCGAAATGCGGCAATAAAATGATAGATCGACGATTTTGCACAATTATGTGTGCAGTGCTAAAACAGAGGGTGAAAAATATTTGATATTTTTGTCTTTAAACACTTGACAACAGTAAAAAAGTGTGCTATATTACACAATGTTAGCAGTCGAGCAGCAAGTGTGCTAACGGAGGTGAGATTCAATGGAACTTTCCGAAAGAAAAAAAAGAATCCTAAAATCGATAGTGGATTCATATATTGCTTCGGGCGAACCTATAGGAAGCAAGTACCTTACCACCAGCTGCGATTTCACTGTTTCCCCGGCAACCATCCGCAACGAGATGAGCGAGCTGGAGGACATGGGCTATCTTGAACAGCCGCACACTTCCGCCGGGCGCGTTCCCACGGCGTTGGGGTTCAAGACTTACGTCAATTCGCTTATGGAAAAATACCTGCTGACGATGGATGAGCTCAAAGTATTGAACGAGCTTATATCTTCTAAGATGACAGAGCTCAGCGACACGCTGGAGCAGGCGAGCAAACTGATAAGCAAAATGACCAACTACGCGTCTTTCGCAGTGCTTCATGCGCCGGAGCGCACCGCTTTGCGTTATGAAACGGTTTTCATAGACGAAACCGATTTCCTTATTGTTATGATCTGCGAAAACGACGTGGTCCGCAGCGAACGCGTAAAGATCCGCGAACCGATCTCCAAAGAAGACCTGCAGACCGTTCAGGCCGCGATGAACGCATCGCTGACCGGGCTTCACGCCGAAGAGATCACCATGCCCGTCTTTATCGCGTTTGAGCAATCGCTCGGCACGCTTGCGCGCATCGCTTCGGCTTGCGTAAAAGCGGTCTACGATATGCTTTCCGGCGACAACAAAGAAGAAGTACACGTCGACGGCGTGACAAAGCTGTTATCGTATCCTGAATTTGCAGATATTTCGAGCGCAAAGAGCGTGCTTTCAATTATAGAAGAGCAAAGCAAACTGATAGAACTGCTTTCTGGCGCAAAAGGCGACAGCCTTAACTTATATATAGACGACGGCGGCGAAGCCGACCTGCCCGTTAAAGACACGAGTTGCGTGTTCTGTCCCATAAAGGTCAGCGGCAAGAAAATAGGCGCCATTGGCGTAATAGGCCCCAAGAGGATGAATTACAAAAAGGTCATTGCAAGCTTGAACTACCTGGCTTCCGGCATCAGCGTGGAGCTTGACGAGCAAAGCAGGACCGATCTTATAAAAGGAGAAAACAATGGATCAGGAACAGATGAACAAAGCTGAAACCGCTGACGAGCAGAACGAAGCCGCAGAAGAAATGAATTCTGCCGAACTGCCGGAGGAGGAAAAGGCTGCCGACGCCGAAGAAGCTGCAAAGGAGCGCAAAAGAGAAAGCAAAAAAGAAGAAAAGCGCGCCAAAGAGCTTGAAGATCTAAAAGACAAATATGTGCGCGTTTGCGCCGAATACGACAATTACCGCAAGCGCACAGATAAAGAAAAAGGCGATTCATACAACGCCGGCATCGCCTATTCGGCGAAAATGCTGCTCCCCGTTTTGGACAATTTGGACAGAGCGCTTGCTTTCGACCCCGAAAACGAAGGCGTAAAACTCATCCTCAAGCAGATCAACGAATCGTTCGCTAAGCTGGGAGTGGAAGAAATCGAATCCGACGGCAAGCCGTTCGATCCCGAACTGCACAACGCCGTGATGCACGAGGAGGACTCCGAAAAAGAAGAATCCGTCGTAGTACAAACGTTCCAGAAGGGCTACACGCTGGGCGGCAAAGTCCTGCGTCACGCCATGGTAAAAGTAGCAAATTAATTTTTTAATAAATCGGAGGTATTTATTATGTCTAAGATCATTGGTATCGATTTAGGTACGACTAACTCTTGCGTCGCCGTATATGAAGGCGGCGAGCCCGTTGTCATCGCCAACGCCGAAGGCAGCAGGACTACTCCTTCCGTAGTCGCTTTTTCCAAGAGCGGCGAAAGAATGGTAGGTCAGGTGGCTAAAAGACAAGCCATCACCAATCCCGACAGGACCGTTATTTCCATAAAGAGAGATATGGGCACCGACAGGCGCGTGGATATAGACGGCAAACGCTATACCCCGCAGGAAATATCCGCAATGATCCTTCAGAAACTCAAAGGCGACGCCGAAGCTTATCTCGGAACAAAAGTCGACAAAGCGGTCATTACCGTTCCCGCTTACTTTTCCGACGCTCAGCGTCAGGCAACAAAAGACGCAGGCAAGATCGCCGGTCTCGACGTGCTTCGCATAATCAACGAACCGACTGCCGCAGCGCTCGCTTATGGTCTCGATAAAGAGCTCGATCAGAAGATCCTTATATTCGACCTCGGCGGCGGTACGTTCGACGTTTCCCTGCTTGAAATATCCGACGGCGTGTTCGAAGTTCTTGCGACCGCCGGCAACAACCGTCTGGGCGGCGACGATTTCGACCAGATCATTATCGACTGGATCGCAGATAATTTCCAGAAAGAAAACGGCATAGATCTGAGAAAAGACAAAATGGCGCTGCAGCGTCTTAAAGAAGCCGCGGAAAAAGCAAAGATCGAGCTTTCCGGCATGATGAGCACCGATATCAACCTTCCGTTCATCACCGCGGACGCCACCGGCCCCAAGCATTACGAAACCACTCTTACCAGAGCCAAGTTCAACGAACTCACTGCAAGTCTTGTAGAAAAGACTAT